>NZ_DAINST010000056.1:7835-18002 GCF_036741115.1 Dietzia sp. | reverse complement strand
GGAGGCTCATCCCGATCGCGAGCCACTCGAGCGCGAAGGGCGCGGGGAGGAACTCGAACCAGACGTCGAGCACGAGGTAGAGGGCGAGCGAACCGACGACGGTATAGGTGAGCACGCCGGCGAGGCGACGCCACGTCCCCTTGAGGGTGAACGCGGTGACGACGCCGCCGATGATCCCGCCGATCGTTAGCGGTAGCGACGACAGTGCGAGACCGGTGCCGTTGGGATCGGCCTCGGGGAGCGGCGCGACGTCGGTGATAGTCGGGCCCTCGAGGGCCTTGTCCATCGCCGCGGTGCGCTGCTCGGCGGGCGCGTCGGCCGGGATCTGCGCCGCCTGCCCCTTGGCCATGTTCTGCGCCGCGCTGGTGATGATCGGGGCGACCTGGGTGTTGGCGGCCTTCGCCGTCAACACCTCCATCTGTCCGTCCGGCCCGGAGGGCAGGACGAAGGCCCCGTAGGCGTCGCGATGGGTGATCGCGTCGACGGCGGCGTCCCGGGAGTCGGCGCGGACGAAGGAGAAGGGGAGTGCCGTCCCCCGCGCGGCCGAGGCCTTCTCGGTCTGTGCGGTGAACTGCTCGTACTCCTGCTCCGAGGCGACGACCTGCACGGGGAGGTTCTTGGGTTCGGAGGCGAAGGAGGGCCAGAGGAACGCCAGCACGACGAGCGAGACGATCACGGCGCCGAGCACGCCGGTGAGGAGCGCGCGCGGCCACGGGCTGGGCTGCGGGTCTTGGGCCTGTGCCTGCGTTTCTGTCTGCGGCTCTGCATTGGCCTCTCCGGCCGGGTCGACCGCGTGGAGCGTGTCCCGTGGCTCTTTCCGGTGGTCCTCCCGAGGATCTTCCCTGATTCCTGCCATGTCATTTCTCCTGTTCGAGGCTGATATCTTGTCCAAAAGGAACGTTCGCTCGGTTTAAGGTACGGCTCGGGGGTCCTCGAATCAAGGGGAATGATCATTCTGTATGGTCGTTTCATGCCCAGGATTTCGGAAGAGCGCAAGGCGGAGCAGAAGGCGAAGATCGTCGGTGCGCTCCTCGACTCGATGCGGGAGAAGGGGATCGCGGACACGTCGATGGCCGACGTGATCTCCAGGTCTGGCCTGTCATCTGGCGCCATATACGGCTACTACTCCTCGAAGGACGACATCCTCCTCGACGCCGCCCGCGAGGTGGTGGGCAGCCGGGTCGAGGTCTTCGATTCCTTCGTCGCCTCCGCGCCCGTCCCATCCCCGCCGGAGGTCGTCGAGCGACTCGTATCCGACCTCCCGGCGTTCGTCGTGGAGAAGCGCTCTCTGCTGCAGATCTGGGGGCTGGCGACGACGAACCCGGCGATCGCCGCGATAGGTGTCGAGTCGATCGGGACGCTGTCCGGCGGCGCCCGGGCCTACCTCGAGGCGTGGTTCCGGCAGGAGGGCGACGCCGATCCGGCCCGGCGGGCGGAGCTCGCGGCGCCGGCGTTCCTCGCGCTCGCGCAGGGGTACATGATCCAGACGGCCATCGGCCTCCCACTCGAACCGCGGGGTTACAGGAAGGCAGTCGACGCACTGTTCCTCGGACTGCAAGGGCTTACGGAAGGCGAGCGCTAGCAGGGTTCGCTGCAAACGGGGCTCGGGCAGAACCGAGTCCGGCTATGGTGTCGATGGTCACACCCTGCGGAGTCGCACCTCGGCCCGCGCACATGGAGGAGCTCCGGCCTTGGATTTCGGCATCACCTTGTTCACCTCGGACCGCGGACCGCGACCCGAGAAGCTCGCGGCCCACGCGGAGTCGCTCGGCTTCAGCTCGTTCTATGTTCCCGAGCACACCCACATCCCCGTGGACAGGGAAGCGCTCCACCCCACGGGCGGCAAGGAGCTGCCCGACGATCGTTACCGAAGGACGCTCGACCCGTGGGTCGCATCGGGTGCGGCGGCGGCCGTCACCGAGACGATCCGCCTGGGCACGGCCGTGGCCCTACCCGTGGAGAGCGACCCGATCGGGCTCGCGAAGACCATCGCCACGGTCGATCACCTGTCGGGCGGGCGCGTGACCCTCGGGGTCGGCTTCGGCTGGAACCTCGACGAGCTGCGCGACCACGGCGTGCCCACCGGCCGCCGCCGCACGATGCTCCGCGAATATCTCGAGTCCATGCGCGCGCTGTGGACCGAGGAGGAGGCCGAGTTCCACGGGGAGTTCGTCGACTTCCCGCCCTCGTGGGCTTGGCCGAAGCCGGTGCAGCAGCCGGGCCCCAGGACGCTCGTCGGCGCCGCGGGAACGAAGAAGAACTTCCGCTGGATCTGCCGCGCCGCGGACGGGTGGATGACCACCCCCATCGAGAACGACGCGGTCCAGGGCATCGAGCAGCTCCGCGAGATGTGGGGCGAGGCCGGCCGCGAGGGGGGCCCGTACACCGTGATCCTCGACGGGCAGCCGGACCCGGCGAACCACGAGCGCTGGCGCGCGGCTGGGGTCGACGAGGTCGTCTACGGCACCCCGGACAAGTCCGAGGCGGAAGTGTTCGCCTTCGTCGAGCGGCTCGCGGGGAAGCTCGGGCTGCTCTGATCGCTGCCGATTCCGGTGGGTTCCTGCGCGGTTCGACATTCGCGCGAGCTCGTTCGGTGGCCGCTATTCTCGAGGGCGTGCCGGAGAAAGTGCAGGGAAGCATTCCGGGGGTCGACCCGGACGGAGTGGTCGCGTTCGGCGGCGTCTTCGAGCCCGCGAGCACGTCGCGCGCACAGTCGATCGTCTCGCTCACGGCGCGCTCGGTGCGGCTCGCCAAGGCCTTTCCGGTGCTCGGAGCCGGGGCGGGCGCCCCGCTTTTCGAGCTAGAGGACTACGTCCGTGCCCGTGAGGATGTGTTCGTCGCCTCGGTCAACGACATGCTCTACGACAAGGCGGACCTCTTCGACAGCTTCCGCCGCCGGTCCCCGGTCCCGGCGCCGGACACCGTGCTCGAGACCATGCTCTACGCGCTCTTTCCCACGAAGTCCGCGGCCGAGGCGCTCATCGCCACATGGGGTCGCGGCATGGTCGACGAGGTCATGCGCCCGGCGACGAAGATCGGCACGGACCGCCTGTACTACGCGATCGGCGACTACCTGGGCGCCTGGTTCGCGCAGGACGGAGCCGATGATGCCGAGGGGATGGCATGGGCGTGCGCGCCCATCGTGCTCTCGCTGATCCAGGGCTTCGCCGTGCAGGTGACCATCCGCGGGAACATGAATCCGCGGCAGTACGTCGCCGGGATGCGCGTGCTCTTCGAGTTCCTCGGGCCGGACGGGGATTGATGCCGGGTCAAGATAATGGCCCGGGTATTGGCTCGTACCCAGGCCCCGACCCACGCTCCGCGACCTCCTCTCCGTGGCCACGCCTCGAGCTGCTCCTCGAGCGGCTCCCCTCCGGCTACTGGACCTCCTACGGCGACGTCGCCGAGGTCCTCGGAACCGGGGCACGGGCCGTGGGCACGCGCCTCGCCCGGCACGGCGGAACCGGCGCCTACCGGGTGCTCCGCGCGGACGGTTCGCCGTCGGCCGGCTTCTCGTGGTCCGATCCGGCAGAGCGGCGCTCGGTGCGCGAGGTGCTCGAGTCCGAAGGCGTAGCCTTCGGCACAGGCGGAAAGGCGGCGCGCGAACGGCGCCTCGGGCCGGCGGATCTCGAAGACCTCCTCGATCTCCCCGTTCGGCCGGAGTAGCCGCACGTCCCGCGCCGAAACGGGGAGGGGAGAGGCGGGGAACCGATGGCACGATTCGTCCGAGAACTCAGCGGCCCGGAGGGCACCGGCAGGTTCGGGGCCCCGGCCACCGACCTCGGCTACCCGGCGCCCACCAATCACGGCTACACAATCACGATCTTCGGCGACAGCTTCGCCGACCACGTCGGCGGCGCGGACTGGCGCTCGCCGATCGGCTTCCGCCAGTCCAACCAGGACATCGAGAACGGAATCGTGTGGGACAACGCCATCGGCGGGGCGCGGGCGAAGCAGATGATCAACTACCGCCACGCCGGCGGCCCCGATAACGGCCGCCTCCCCGACGGGTTCACCAACATCCCCTGCGATCTCATCCACCTCCCCGACGGCCGCTACGTGATGACCACCTTCGCCATCAAGAGCTGGGCCTCCGTCACCGAGGGGAGCAGTTGGGAGACGTTCCATTCGCGGATGTGGACCTCCACCGACACCCACGCCGAGAACTGGGTCCGCTCGTGGGACCTCGAGGCCGATCACGGGAACTTCGACTTCCCCAACGCCGGCGTGTGGCGGCACTTCCAGAACAACACGATGCTCCTTTTCCCCAGCCGCGACGAGGTCTACATCTACGGCACGAACTCGGGGCGCTGGCACGGCGGCGGGATCCATCTCGCGCGCGTCGACTGGCGCAGGATGTGGGAGCGCTCGGCGTACGAGTTCCTCGGCCGCGACTCCTCCGGCGCGTGGGGCTGGCGCCGCGCGGGCCATAGCGCCGATCCCGACGGCCGCGGCGCGGACCCCTCGAGCCCCATCATCGAGCCGACGGTGCCCGGATCGGCCATCGGGGAGCTTGGTTCGCAGGTCATCGACGGGCAGGTGGTGCTGTCCTACCTCGATGGGCCGCTGGGCGCCGTCACCCGCACAGCTCCCGCACCCGAGGGGGCGTGGACCCTGCCACGCGTCCAAGTGAGCTGGCGCGAGGAGCCGTTCCTCTACGCGCCGACCATCCACCCGTTCTCTCGGCCCGAGCGCGCGCAGATGCTGCTCTCGGCATGGCCGCACGACGAGAAGGGCACGGAGTTCTACGGCGTTCGGCAATGGGAGGTCTCGCTGCTCGGGATCACGAACGCCGACCTCGCGGCCTCTCCGGCGCTGGCCCCCGCGGTCGAGGGGCTGGTGGGCGCCGGTTCGTTGGGCGACGGTTCGGTCGGCGCTGGGCCGACGGGAGAGGGGTCGGCGGTCGAGGGCGCGCGCGGCCTCCTCGCCCCGGAACTCGGCCGGCTTCCCGAAGCCGATCGGGTGGCGGCTCTCGCCGCTTCCGCGGATGACGGCGTGCAGCGCGATCACCTCGAGGTCGTGCTCGCGGGCGGATGAGCGCAACCCCCGCGAAGCGCCGCGAACCCGCACGACAAAGTGGGTAGACACGTGTCCATACGGGTGTACAGTTCGGTATATGACGACTCAGGCCGCCTTCTTCAGCCCGTACGATTACGCATTCCACGAGGACCCGTACCCCGTGTACGAATCGCTGCGCGCGAATGCGCCGGTGTTCCACAACTCCGAGCTCGGCCTGTGGGCGCTTTCGAGGCACGCAGACATCGCGGAGGCGTTCCGCGACGATTCCACGTTCTCCGCCGCGCTCGGCGTCTCGCCGGATCCCGCGGCCTACGGCAAGCACGCCTACAAGACGATGTCGTTCCTCGCGATGGACGATCCGCGCCATAACCAGCTCCGCCGCCTGGTCAACAAGGGGTTCACGCCGCGGCGCGTCACGGGTCTGTCCGAGCAGATCACCGCGCTCACCGAGCGCTACTGGGGCGAGTGCCTCGACCGCGCGCGGGCGGGCGAGGTCGTGGACTTCATCGCCGACTTCGCGGGCAAGCTCCCCATGGACGTCATCAGCGAGCTCATGGGCGTGCCCGAGGAGGACCGCACGCGGCTGCGCGCTCTCGCGGACGAAGTCATGCACCGCGACGAGGACGTCTTCGACGTGCCCGAGACCGCGATGACCGCCTCGCTCGAGCTCATCGTCTACTACCAGGGCCTCGTTGCCGAACGGCGGGCCGAGCCGAAGGACGATCTCACCTCGGCACTCATCGCCGCGGAGGTCGACGGCGACAAGCTCTCGGACGACGAGATCATCTCGTTCCTCTTCCTCATGGTCATCGCGGGCAACGAGACCACGACCAAGCTCCTCGGCAACGCGCTGTACTGGGCGGACCGGAACCCCGACGTCAAAGCGAAGGTCTTCGCGGACCCCGACCGGGTCGAGGACTGGGTCAACGAGACCCTGCGCTTCGACACCTCCTCGCAGATGGTGCTGCGGACCACGTCGAGCGAGGTCGAGGTCGCCGGCGAGCGGATCCCCGAGGGCGAGAAGGTCCTGCTGCTCATCGGTTCGGCGAACCGCGACGCCGAGGTCTTCGATAGGCCCGCGGAGTACGACATCGACCGCGGCTCGTGGGACGGGCTCATGAGCTTCGGAGTGGGCACGCACTTCTGCCTCGGCGCGCACATGGCGCGCCTCGAGGCGCACATCTCGCTCCGCGCGATCCTCTCCACCCTCGAGGACTTCTCGCTCGACGGCGGCGAGGTCCGCGTCCACTCCTCGAACGTGCGCGGCTTCTCCTCGCTGCCCATGCGACTCGTGCCGAAGATGGAGGCGTAGATGGGGCGCTGGAGGAAGACCCCGTTCCCGCTCGATTTCCCGCAGCATCCCGAGAGGCGCCCCGCGCTCGTCGTGGGTGCCTCCTCGGGGATCGGGCGGGCGAGCGCCGTCGCGCTCGCCGCGCAGGGGCATCCCGTCGCCGTCGCGGCGCGCCGCGTCGAGCGGCTCGCCGAGGTCGTCGAGGCCATCGAGGAGGCCGGCGGCGAGGCGGTGGCCGTGGAGATGGACGTCTCCTCGGATTCCTCCGTGGCCGCGGGATACGCGGCGGCCGCCGAGGCGCTCGGCCCCATCGAAGTGCTCGTGCACGGCGCGGGCCACTTGCAGATGGGGCGCATCTGGGAGATGACGGCGGAGGAGTTCGGCGCCCAGGTCGATCTCCATCTCGTCGCCGCGCAGAGGCTCGCTGCGGTCGCGGTGCCTCCGATGGTCGAGCGCAGGCGCGGGGATTTCGTGCTCATCGGATCGGACACCGCGTGGACCCACCGCGCGCGCAGCGGCGCCTACCCCTCGGCGAAGGCCGGAGTCGATGCGCTGGCCCACCAGCTGCAGTACGAGCTCGAGGGCACCGGGGTGCGCGCGAGTGTGGTCCGCCCCGGGCCGGTGGCCACGGAGATGGGCACCGATGTCGACGAAGAGACCCTCGTCGCCGTGATCGGCGACTGGGTCCGCTTCGGCCACGGGCGGCACCCGCGGATGTGCACCCCGGAGCAGCTCGCCGCAGGAGTGTGCTCGGTGGTGGGGCTATCGCGCGGGGCGTTCGTCCGCGAGCTCGAGATCCAGCCCGAGGCGCCGATCGACTAGCGCCGGCCGGCCGGCGCGGATTTGGCCGCAGACGTGGCCTTGGACGCAGCCTTGCTCGCGGACGTGGACGTGGACGTGTCCTTTGCCTCGAAGCGCCCCCGGGCGGCGAGGCCCGACGTGAGAACGGTGGCGACCGCGCCGACGGCGAGGATCGAGATCATCACATAGAGCTGCATGATCGCTGCGTCGACTACGGAGGCTCCGCCGAGCACCATGCCGACGAAGGCGCCGGGGATCACCACGATGCCCACCGACTTCGTCTGGTCGATGGCGGGGAGAAGTGCCGTGGCCGAGGCCTCGCGGCAGATCTCCGTGCGGGCCTCCACGTCGTCGAAGCCGAGGGAGAGTGCGGCCTCGACCTCTCCGCGGCGCGCCACGAGTTCCTCGAGGCACCGCCTGCCGGCGAGCGTCGTGGTGGTCATCGCGTTGCCGAGCATGATCCCCGCCGAGGGGATGAGCGCGAACCCGTCGAGCGGGAGCGCCCCGAGCGCGGCGAGCCCCGCGAGGACGACGAAGGTGGGTAGGGCGACGGGCACCCAGCACGTTGCGACGACCGACCACGCGGGTCGGCGCTTCGCTATCCGCGAGGCCGAAGTCCACGCGGCCACCGCCGACATGAGCACGAGGAAGAGCACCGTCGCCCACAGTCGGTCGATAACGAGTGTGAGCACGCCTGCGAGTGCGGCGAGCTGGAGTGCCGCGCGGACCGAGGCGATCCCCGCGTCCCGCGCGTGGCCCGTGCTGCCCCAGCGGTTGACGAGCACGGCGACGACGGCCAGAACGACGATGCCGATCCCCAGGGGAAGTCCGATATTCACCATCGTCGAGTTGCCATCCACGAGGGCCATTATCGGGCATTCGGGACGGGATCGCGGCGCAGGCGGGAAAGTGACCCACACCACAGCATTCGGGGCTAGGCTGCGGCCAGAGGGGTTCCGAGCGACCCCGGACCACCGGCGAGGAGGAGCACCATGACCACCATCGACCAGGGCGCCGCCAGGAGGACCGGATTCTCCACGCTCCACGGGGGCGGACTCAACTGGGACGTCTTCTCGCTGCGCCTCTTCGCGAAAGGGAACGCCAAGCACTGGGATCCGGCGAGCATCGATTTCTCCCGCGACCGCGAGGACTGGCAGTCCCTCACCGAGGACGAGCTGCTCAGCGCCACCACCCTCGTCGCCGAATTCGCGGCGGGCGAGGAGGCCGTGACCGAGGACATCCAGCCCTTCATGTCTGCGATGTCCGCCGAGGGACGCTTCGGCGACGAGATGTATCTCTCGCAGTTCTGCTTCGAGGAGGCCAAGCACGCGCAGGGCTTCCGCCTGTGGATGGACGCGGTAGGCCTCGACACCGATCTCCACAGCCATGTCGATACCAACCCGTACTACCGCGAACTCTTCTACGAGCGGCTCCCCGATGCACTCCGCGCACTCTCCGCGGACCCTTCACCGCGCAACCAGGTCGTCGCGAGCGTCACGTACAACCACGTGGTCGAGGGGTGCCTCGCGCTCACCGGCTACTACGCGTGGAACCAGATCTGCACCGGGCGGGGCATCCTGCCAGGGATGCGCCAGCTCATCAAGCACATCTCTGACGACGAGCGCCGCCACATGGCGTGGGGGACCTTTACTTGCCGGCGGCACGTCGCCGCCGACGATTCGCTGTGGGACGTCGTCTCCGAGCAGATGGGCGAGCTGCTCCCGCTGATCCTCGGCAGCATCGAATGGGACAACGACAAGTTCGAGACGCCGCCGTTCTCCGGCGAGGACCACGATTTCGCCGGCTACGCCGCGGACCGCGCCCACCGCCGCCTCGGCGCCATCGAGTCCGCGCGCGGTCGACCGGTCGAAGAGATCGACCTCGACTACTCAGCGGCGGCACTCGAGGACACGTTCGGCGAGGAGGACGCCGCCGCGCTCGCCGAGACCATCGGCTCCTGACGGCGGAGGTCCGCTTCGGTTCGGCCCCGCCGGTCCCTGCAGGCCGGAGTTCGCCGAGCTCCGCCCGGCGGTCCACCGGCAGGCGCCGGCGCAAGGGCGGAGCGGAATCCGGCGGGCGGCGTCAGTCGCGCTTGGGTTTCTTCGCCCTGGACGCCGCGACCTTCCCCACGACCCCGTCGAGCGTGGTGCCTCGCGGCCAGCCCGCGTAGTAGCAGAGGAACAGGGCGATCTCGTGGAGCTGATCGGCGTCGAGCTCCCCGTTGTCGAGGGCTGCGCCGAGCTGGATCTCGGCGACGCCGAAATCCCCCGCCGCCGTGAGAGCGCCGAGGAGGAGCAGCCGCCGGTCGCGGTCGGTGAGCCCCTCGCGGTTCCACACGTTGGCGAAGAGGTGGTCGGCGGTGTGCGCGAAGAACGCGCCGCGGCCATCGGACATGTCGAAGCCGTAGACCTCGGACATGCGCTGGAGCCCCTCGGAGCGGATCTCCGCGGCGTCGCCGGGGATTGCGTGGGCGGGGAGGGCGTCGGAGGGGACGGGCCGAGTACGCGTGGGGGTGTTCGCCTCGGCGGAATCGCCCGCGGCCGAACCCGCGCCCGCGCCCGGCGGTGCGAGGCCGAGCGCCCCGGCGAGATCGGAGAGCGCGCGGCGCGTGAGGGGGAGATCGACGCCCTCGCGCTCGCCGAGGTCGAGGGCGAGTGAGAGGTCCTTCTCCCCGAGGCCGCGGACGTGCCCGAAGACGCCCTCCCAGAAATCCCCGGCCGGGATCGGGGCCGCGGTGTCGCGGTACATAATTGCCCCGGCGCCGCCCGTAATGGCGTCGGTATGCCGGACCACGTCGCCGAGCGCCTTGACCGAGAGCCCACCGGCCTCGGCGAGCCGCGCCGCCTCGCCGGTCGCGGCGAACGAGACGAAGTGGAGGAGGTTGCGCGCGAGCTTCATCCGCGTGCCTGCGCCCGGGGCGCCGGCGTGGACCACCAATCCCGCCCAGAACTCGAAGACGTCGTGGACCGCGGCGAAATCCTCGTCCGAGGCCCCGACCATCGTGGCGAGGCGGCCCTCTTCGGCCCCCTGGGCGCCGCCGGACACCGGAGCATCCA
>NZ_DAINST010000056.1:0-7825 GCF_036741115.1 Dietzia sp. | reverse complement strand
ATCCACGAAGCCCACGCCGTTCTCGGCGCAGTAGGCGGCGAGCTCTTCCGCAGTGGAATCGGAGATCGTGGAATGCACGGCGATGACGAGCCGGCCCGCATCGCCGCGGCGCTCGGCGCCGGTGGCATTGGCCACGAGCCCGTCGGGGCCGGCGACGACGTCGCGGACCTGCGCGTCGTTGAGCACGGTCACGGAGACGACGGAACACTCGCGTGCGAGATCGGCGACGCTCCCCGCCGGGGCGCCCTCTCCGGTGAAGGGCTCGGTGGCCTCGGAGCGGACATCACAGACGTAGAGCCCTCCGGGGTAGGAGAGGAGCCTGCGCGCCATGGGCGCACCCATCGAGCCGAGGCCGATGTAGCCGACAGGAGAGGTGGCACTGGTGTCGGAAGAAGCGGGACGTTCTCCGTCAGGAGACGAGGAGGGAGTGTCCATGGGCGGGGACCTTTCCTGGGTGAGGTGGGGCTGGGGCGCGATCGGGGATGCGCCGGAAACTCGCCGGAATAGCGACCGAAGGAACGCGATCAGGGGCGGAAGACCTGGCCGCCGTCGACGTTGAAGATCTGCCCGGTAACCCAGCTCGCCTCGTCGGAGAGCAGGAGCAGCAGGGTGCCGACGAGGTCGGCGGGCGTGCCGATGCGCGCGAGCGGGAGCTTCGCGACCATGTCATTGACGATCGACTGCGGGGTCGAGGTCCGGTTGGCCTCGGTGTCGATGGGGCCGGGAGCGATCGCGTTGATCCGGATGCCGGAGCTCCCGAGCTCGGTCGCGAGTTGCTGGGTGAGCGCATTGACCCCCGCCTTCGCGAGGCCGTAGAAGTTTGAGTACATGTACGCCGCAGTCGAGGTCTGATTGACGATCGAGCCGCCGCCGCGGGCCTGCATGTGCGGCAGCACGGCGCGGACCATGTTGAGCTGGCCGTCGAGGTTCACGGCCATGAACTTTTTGTAGTAGTCCCAGTCGACGGTGATGAGGAAGTCGAGCTTCATCCCGCCGAAGATCGCCGCGTTGTTGACGAGCAGGTCGAGCCCGCCGAACTCGTCGACGGCCCGCTGCGCACAGGCGGCGCCGGAGTCGACGTCGGCGATGTCGACCCGGTGGGCGCACGCGGCGCCACCCGCGACTGTGTTGATCTCCTCGGCGACGGCCGTGGCCTTGTCGAGGTCGAGGTCGGCGCACACGACGGAGGCCCCGGAGCGCGCGACGGCGCGGGCGTACTCGGCGCCGATATCGCCGGCGGCGCCGGTGACGATGGCGACCTTTCCTGCGAGGCGCTCGTTCGAGGCTGTGGGGGCGGGGGTATCGGTGGTGGTCATGTCTCTCCTTCAGGGGTGTGGTGGTTCGGGTTGGGAGCGGCGGGGTAGCAGCTCGGAATGACGGCGGGACTACGCCGGGGTGCCGACGGACTTGGTCTCGAGGTACTCGGTAAAACCCTGGACGCCCATCTCGCGGCCGATCCCGGACTGCTTGAAGCCGCCGAACGGCACGTCGAGGCCGTACCACTGCGCTCCGTTGACGCCGAAGGTCCCGGTGCGCACGGAGGAGATCACGTTCTCGAGGCGCTCGGGATCGGTGCCGAACACGGCGCCCGAGAGCCCGTACGGGGAATCGTTGGCGATGCGGATCGCGTCGTCGTCGCCGTCGTGGGGGAGGATCACGAGAACGGGGCCGAAGATCTCCTCGCGGGCGACTCGGGACTCCGGCGTCAGGCCGGATATGAGCGTGGGCTCGAACCAGAAGCCGCCTGCCTTGCCCTCGGGAGAGCGGCCTCCGCACTCGACCGTGCCGCCCTCGGAGCGGGCGAGCTCGACGTAGCCGGCCACGCGCTCGAGCTGGCGCGAGGAGATGAGCGGGCCGCACATGGTGCCCGGGTCGTTCGGGTCGCCGCATTCGGTGCCCTCGAGGACGCCCTTGGTCAGGGCGATGGCCTCGTCGAGCTTCTCGCGCGGGACGAGCAGGCGAGTGGTCAGGGCGCAACCCTGGCCGGCGTGCATCGTGGCGTTGATCGCGGTCATCATGCACGCGAGCCCGAGATCGGCATCGTCGAGGACGATCGACGCCGACTTGCCGCCGAGCTCGAGGAACACCCGCTTGAGCGAGTCCGCGGACGCGCGCATGATCCGCTTGCCCGTCTCGGTCGAGCCGGTGAACGACACGAGGTCCACGTCCGGACTGGCGACGAGCTGCTCGCCGACATCGTTGCGCGAGGACGTGAGCACGTTGAACACGCCGGGCGGGAACCCCGCCTCGGCGGCCATCTCGCCGAGCGCGGCGGCGCACCACGGGGTGTCGGGCGCGGCCTTGAGCACCACGGTGCAGCCCGTGGCGAGGGCCGGGCCGATCTTCGCGAGGTTGATCTGGTTGGGGAAGTTCCACGGGGTGATGGCCGCGACCACGCCGACCGGCTCGTGGCGCACCTCGCGCCTCGATTCGATTCCCATGACGTCGAGCGTCCCGAGATCGGTAGACCATTCGAAATCCTCGGCGAGCGAAGCAAAGTATTCGAGCCCGTCGACGGGGCCCTCGAGCTGCGGCCCCTGGGTGAGGAAGCGCCCGGCGCCGACCTCGGCGATGGTGATCTCGCGGAACTCCTCGATGCGCTCGCGGATCTTGCTGTGCAGCGCGCGGAGGCAGCGGGTGCGGAGCGCGGTGTCTCTCGACCAGTCCGTTGTGTCGAAGGCGCGGCGCGCGGCAGCGATGGCCGCCTCGGTCTCCGCGGTGCCCGCGTCTGCGGCGTGACCGATGATCTCGCCTGTGGCGGGAGAGACCACGGGGTAGGTGCCCTCCGCGGACGGACGGAGCTCGCCGTCCACGTAGAGCCTGGACGCCACATCGGCGGAGAACAGTGCCATCGGTCGACCTTTCTTGAGCGGTTCTGGAGAAGGGATGGGGTTCGCTTGTAGGCAAAATTCCGGACGTTGTTGTCGCAGCCGAGCCTAGACGAGCGTCTGGACACGTGTACATAATTCGACGTAATCGCGCGAAATGCCGGGAAATTCGCTTGTGCGGGCGTGTGGACTGGAGTAGTGTCTAGACACATGTCCACCCCTACTCGACACGAATCACCCAGGCGCAGGCTCTCCGACCAGCAGGCCGGCACGGTCGACAGGCTCACGGAGGCTGCGCTCGAGGTTCTCCGGGAGAAGGGCACCACCGGGCTCACGGTCCGGGAGGTGGCCAAGCGTGCACGGGTCGCTGCGGCCACCGCGTACACCTATTTCTCCTCGAAGGATCACGTGGTGGTCGAGGTGTTCTGGCGGCGGCTCCATTCGCTGCCGGAGGTGGACCTCGAGGGGGAGGGCGATGCTGCCGACCGGGTGGTAATCGTCCTCCGGCAGGTGGCGCTTCTCGTCGCCGACGAGCCGGAACTCGCCTCGGCGACCACGGCATCCCTGCTCGGCGCCGATCCGGAGGTCGAGCACCTACGGATCGAGGTCGGCGTCGAGATCCGTCGCAGGCTCATGGCGGCGCTGGCCGGCAACGGCGGCACCGAGGCAGTCGACGAGCGGGTCCTCGAGGCCCTCGAGTCCGTCTACTCCGGAGCGCTGCTCCGCGCGGGCCTCGGCTATTCGACATACGAGCAGATGGCGGACTCGGTCGAGTTCGCCGCGAGGACGATTCTCCGCTAGCGGCGATTCCGCCGGCGAACTCCCACAACTCCCACCACTAGGACCACTAGGAAAGTCGGGTTGGCACATGGCACACGAGGACGACACAGAGCAGCGGGCCGGGACTGCGACGGCGCAGGCCGGCAAAGATCAGCGAGACCAGGCCCAGGGCGAGCCCGCGACGTGCCCGTTCTCCGGGGCGCGCCGCGTCTCGGGAGGCGGGGAGCAGGGCCACCTGGACGAGCTCGCGGCCGATCCGCTCGAGCTGTTCTGGCGGGTCCGCTCCGAATGCGGAAATGCCGGTACCTTCGAGCTCGCCGAGCGCGAGGTCGTCCTCGTCTCGGGCGCCGAGAACAATGAGGCCTTCTTCCGCGCCCCCGAGGAAGCGCTCGACCAGGCGGCGGCATATCCGTTTATGACCCCCATCTTCGGCGAGGGCGTCGTCTTCGACGCGAGCCCGGAGCGCCGCTCCGAGATGCTCCACAACCAGGCGCTCCGCGGAGAGCACATGCGTTCGCACGCCGAGACCATCCCGCGCGAGGTCGAGCGGATGATCGCCGATTGGGGCGATGAGGGCGAGATCGACCTCCTCGAGTTCTTCTCCGAGCTCACGATCTACACGTCGTCGGCGTGCCTTATCGGGCCGCGCTTTCGCAACCAGCTCGACAAGCGTTTCGCCGACCTCTACCGCGACCTCGAGCGCGGCACCGACCCCCACGCGTACATCGATCCGCACGCCGACATCGAGTCCTTCCGCCGCCGCGATGCCGCGCGCGCCGGGCTCGTCGAGCTCGTGCAGGGGATCATGGACGAGCGGATCGCGAACCCTCCTGAGGACAAGGCGGACCGGGACCTGCTCGACGTGCTCGTCTCCATCAAGGATGACGACGGACGCCACCGCTTCTCTGCCGACGAGGTCACCGGCATCTTCATCTCCATGATGTTCGCCGGGCACCACACCACCGCGGGCACATCGGCGTGGGTGCTCATCGATCTTCTCCGCAATCCGGACTACATGCGCGAGGTCCTCGCGGAGCTCGAGGAAATCTACGGCTCAGGCGACGACTACAGTTTCCGCGCCCTGCGCAAGATCCCGAAGCTGGAGAACGCGCTCAAGGAGTCGCTGCGGCTGCACCCGCCGCTCATCGTCCTCATGCGGGTGGCGCAGGAAGACATGCGAATCGGAGACACCGACGTCAAAAAGGGGCAGACCGTGGCCGCATCGCCGGCCGTCTCCGGGCGGTTGCCCGAGGACTTCCCCGACGCCGATACCTACGATCCGAGCCGCTACGAGAAGGGCCGGGAGGAGGACATCGAGAACCGCTGGACGTGGATCCCGTTCGGCGCCGGCCGACATCGCTGCGTCGGAGCGGCGTTCGCGCAGCTGCAGATCAAGTCGATTTTCTCGATTCTCCTGCGGAATTTCGAGTTCGAGCTGGCGCAGGATCCGGACTCGTATCGCAACGACCACTCGAAGATGGTGGTTCAACTCGCGCAGCCATGCACCGTCCGCTACCGGAGGCGGCGATGAGCCGCGTCGAGGTCGATTTCGATCTGTGCCAGGGCCACGCCGAGTGCCAGATGGAAGCGCCCGAGTGGTTCTCCGTGGGCAAGGGGCCGGGGGCGAAGGTCCGGGCCACGCGCGGCGAGATCCCCGACGACCAGCGCGAGGTAGTGGAGGACGCGGTGGAATTCTGCCCCACCCGCGCTCTGCGGATCGTGGGCGACTAACTCGAGGGACCGCTACGGATCGCGAGGGTCCGCAACGCACGCGCGGCTGCTCCGGGTAGCGTCCCGGACCCGCAACGGAGACGACGGAAATCACGGAGGACGGCATGACTGGATTCGACCGCAAGGAAATCGAGGACTTCCTCGAGCGCTGGATCGAAGCAAATGTAGAGGCGGAGAAGAGTCAGGACTGGGGTCCGCTCGCGGAGTTCTACGCGAAGGACGCGCACTATGGCTGGAACTACGGCCCCAAGGATGACTTCATGGCCGTGGGCCGCGACGAGATCCGCGAGCTGGCGCTCGGGCAGGAGATGCGCGGACTCGAGGGCTGGGAGTATCCGTACCGCCATAGGATCATCGACGAGAAGACCGGCGACGTGATCTGCCTATGGGGCCAGATCGCGCGCGGCACCGTCGATCCCGAGACGGGTAAGCCCTTCGAGGTCTATGGGCTCGGCGGCTCGTGGTTCCGCTACGGCGGCGAAGGGCAGTGGGCGTGGCAGCGGGACTTCTTCGACTTCGGAAACGTCGCCGGTCTGTTTATGCGCATGTACGAGGCCGATGCGCTGAGCGATGGGATGAAGGCCAGGTTCGCCTCGGCCGGCGAGAAGCTCCCCGGCTGGTACCGGATCCGCACGGCGCCCAAGGACATCTGGCCGGAGGAGTTCCCCGAGGACCTTGGGGTGTGAGATGAGCGGAGGCACCGAAGGTCCAGCACGCGACGGCTCTGTATACGGCATCGACGGCCTCGCGCACGACGAGCTCGCGGCGCTAGTGCGCGAGCAACTCCTCATCGGCCAACTCATCGACCGCGCGGGCATGCCCGCGCTACTCGCCGAATTCGGTCTCGAGGGCATGCGCGACGTGGCCATCGAGGAATGGCAGGCGGCGAGTCCGCACTATGCTTTACGGATGAAGAGGGCATTGGGGATCTCCGGCGACGGGGTCGCGGAGATCTTCAAGGGTTTCCAGCTCGACATCGGTGCGCCGCCGGAGTTCATGGACTTCCGGTACACCGTGCACGACCACGACCACGGCGAATTCCACCTCGACCACTGCGGTGCGCTCATGGACGTCGAGCCGATGGGGGACCAACTCGTCAAGGTCATGTGCCATGACATCGAGGACCCGACCTTCCCTGCGACCGCCTTCGCCACCAACCCGCGCGCCGTGGTCGAGCCGGTGCACCGGCCGCCGCGCTCGCCCGCGGGGCGCACTCCGCACTGCCAGTGGACCGTGCGGATCGACGCCGACGCACCACCCGCGGAGCTGCCCGCGCCGGCGGCGGAGTCGGCCTCGGCCGCGGCGGTGTCGCTGGAGTTCCCGGAGCCGGCCGCGGGCGAGGACCCGCGCGAGGGCCTGCTCGCGGACTATTCCGGGCCGCTGCTTTCCGACCTGCACTTCCCGGACTTCGACCGCGCGGCGCTGGTCCGCATCGCCCGCGAGGTCGCGCTGCAGATGCACCTCCTCGCGCTCGGCTTCGCGCAGGCCGTGCGGCGCCGCTCCGACACAGACACCGCGGTGCGCCTGCTGCGCTACCAGTGCACGGGGATCTCCGGGGTCGCGACGGGCAGGATCGCGGCGGCGCTCGGTGTGACCGCCGCCGACGGACCCGCGGGCCTCGCCCGCATCTTCTCCCTCCACCCCATCGCCGCGCCGGCCGAGTACACGGGCTTCTCGATGGCATTGCGGGATGACGGCGAAGGCCTCGATCTCCACTGGGCCGCGGAGGCACCGTGGTGGCGGGACGAGGGGTGGGCCCAGGTACTCGGCAGCGGGGACGCTGGTCCGCTCGAGGCCGCGGCGCGGGCCATAGATCCGCGCTATCGCGTGGACCTGGACGTGTCGGCGTCCGGTGTCAAAGCTGCGGTGCTCCTGGATCCGGAGGCGGACCCGGACGGGGCGGAATTCGCGGAGCGCGAGGAGGTTGCGGTGACCCGCCTGAGCTCTGGCGCCGGATTTGAGTTCGGTCCGGTGCGGCGGCCGATCCCGCTTACGCCGCTGTAGGCGTTCGGAGAGGCGCCCTTCGAGCGCACGTGCTGGTCTAATGGGACCGGTGGCTCTCCGTCGGCGGAGCCCCGGCGCGGAGCATGCTCGCGCTCGCGTGGGCCATGGCGCTCACTGCCTTCTCGACGCGCAGCGTGAGCGCGACGCCGCGGAGCACGTCGATGGCCCGGCGGTCCAGGGACTCGGCGCGAGACACAGTGGCGAGATTGGTGCGGGCGACGCTGTCGAAGGCTAGGGCGTATGAGCGCAGAAGGCCGCTCTCGACGACGCCGGGGTGGTCGCGGACCAGCGCGGTGAGCTCCGCGCGCGGCCACGAGGGGAAGTTCGGCCAACCGAGTTCCGCGCACAGTTCCGCGACGCGCTCACCGGCCCAGTCGCGGTCGTCCGCCGGTGGTCGGTGGAGCCCGAGTGCGAGGATCTGGCACCGCTCCTGGATTGCGAGCACGTCGGCGTCGGGGTCGTCGAGGAGCGCGGTGAGCTCG
>NZ_DAINST010000055.1:0-22016 GCF_036741115.1 Dietzia sp. | reverse complement strand
ACACGCGCAACATGGTCACCGGTGCCTCGACGGCCGACGTGGCGATCATCCTCGTCGACGCCCGCAAGGGTGTGCTCGAGCAGACCCGCCGCCACGCGTTCCTGTCCGCACTCCTGGGCATTCCGCGCCTGGTCGTGGCCGTGAACAAGATGGACCTGGTGGACTACGACGAGGCCACCTTCGAGGCCATCCGCACCGAGTTCACCGACTTCGCCGCCAAGCTCGAGGTCCACGACGTCACCTTCGTGCCGCTCTCGGCGCTCAGGGGCGACAATGTGGTGGACCGCTCGGACGCCATGCCCTGGTACACGGGCCCGGCGTTGCTCGACCATCTCGAGAACGTGCACATCGCCTCGGACCGGAACCTCACCGACGTCCGGTTCCCCGTGCAGTACGTGATCCGCCCGCAGCGGTCTGACGGCTTCGATCACCGCTCCTTTGCCGGCACCATCGCCGGCGGCGAGGTGAACGTGGGAGACGAGATCGTCGTCCTCCCCCGCGGGCAGAAGTCCGTCGTCACGAAGATCTGGGCCCCGGGCGGGCGAGAGCTCGAATCGGCGCGGGCCGGATCGGCGATCACCCTCGCCCTCGACGACGAGATCGACATTGTGCGCGGCGAAATGATCGCGCGCGCCGGGGCGCAGCCGCGCCGCGGTACCGAGTTCGAGGCCACGGTGTGCTGGTTCGCCGACGAGGACGTGCTCCAGTCGGGCCGCAGCTTCCACCTCAAGCAGACCACGCGCGAGACCCGCGCCGTGGTCACCGCGCTCGACTTCCGCCTCGACGTCAACACCCTGGCCAAGGACCACGCCGCCGATCAGCTCGCGCTCAACGAGATCGGGCAGGTGACGATCCGCTCGCAGGCTCCGCTCATGTACGACCCGTACCGCGAGAATCGCACGACCGGCGCGTTCATCCTCATCGACGAGGTCACGGGCAACACCGTCGGCGCGGGCATGATCGAGGGCCCGGGCACGAGCGAATCGGGCGTCGTGTGGCACGCCGGCGCGGTGTCCTCCGCGGACCGTGCCGCCGCCTTCGGCTCCGACGTCGTTCGCCGCACCATCTGGTTCACCGGGCTCTCGGGGTCGGGCAAGAGCTCGATCGCGGTGGAGCTCGAGAAGGCGCTCGTCGCTGCCGGGCTCAACGCCTACATCCTCGACGGCGACAACCTCCGCCACGGGCTCAATTCGGACCTCGGGTTCTCCGAGGCCGATCGCGACGAGAACGTGCGGCGCACGGCAGAGGTCGCGGCGCTGCTCACCGATGCCGGTGTCGTGGCGATCTGCGCGCTCATCTCGCCGATGCGCGCGCAGCGGGAGCTCGCCCGCGCAGCCCACGACCGGGTCGGCGTCGAGTTCATCGAGGTCTTCGTCGACACCCCGATCGAGGAGTGCGAGAACCGCGATCCCAAAGGCATGTACGCGAAGGCCCGCGCGGGCGAGATCGAGAACTTCACCGGTGTCTCCTCTCCCTACGAGGCTCCGGAGAACGCGGACCTGCGGATCACCCCCGAGGACGGAACGGCGGAGGAGGCGGCGGCTCTCATCGTGCAGCGCCTCTTCGGCTCGGACTCCTCGACCGTGATCTAGGTAGTCGACGTTGATCGAGATCCTGGGGAGCCAGGCGCCCGTCCTCCTGCTCGTCAGCCTGGCAATCGGTGTGGTCATCGGGCTGACGGGCATGGGCGGCGGCGCCCTCATGACGCCGGCGCTCGTGCTCCTCGGGATCCCGCCGACCACGGCGGTCGCGAACGACCTCGTGGTCAATGCGGCGAACAAGGTCGTGGGCGCCACCGTCCACTGGCGCCGCGGCAAGCCGAACATGAAGATCGCCTTCTGGCTGATCCTCGGCTCCGTGCCCTCGGCGTATTTCGGCGCGTGGCTCGTCCACGAATTGGGCGTCGACGACATCCAAGGCCTGCTCAAGTCGGCGATCGGCGTGACCCTTCTCATCGCCTCCTCCGCCTATATCCTCAGGGCGTTCCTCGAGCTGCGGGGGAAAATCTCCTCGGGCAGCGACGAGGACCCACCGACGCGGATCGTGCCCACGCTCCTCGTGGGGATCATCGGCGGCGTGATGGTCGGGGTGACCTCCGTGGGCTCCGGCACGCTCATCATGATGTGCATCATGCTGCTGTACCCGACGCTGGCGCCGCTGCGCCTCGTGGGGACGGACCTCGTCCAGGCGGTGCCGCTCGTGATCGCAGCCGCCATCGGCCACGTCACGACGACCGGGATCCAGTGGTCACTCGTGTGGCCGCTGCTCGTCGGCGGCACCATCGGCACGTTCTTCGGCGCGCGCCTCGCCCCGATGATCCCGTCCGGGCTGATCCGCCGCTCCATCGCGATCGTGCTCGCTCTCACGGGCATCGCGATGCTCGGCGCGCCGGCCGCAGCCCTCGGGATACTCGCCGCTGGGGCCGTGCTCCTCGGGCCGCTGGTGTGGGGCTGGATCCGGCATCTCACCGGGCATGACGCCTTTCCCGCCGTGCACCCCAGGGGCGCGGATCATCACGGCCGGGCGGAGACCGGAGTCCCGGGCGGGCGCGGCGGCGAGAGCGACGGCCCGGACCCCGACTTTGTGATCTAGCCGTTCCCGCCGTTCCGGTACCTAATCGGCACCGTGATCGGCTCCGGCAATGCGACGGCAGTAGCCGAGGTACTGGTCGACGATCTGCTCGGGAGAGAGTGGCCCATCGCTCCGGTACCAGCTCGCGATCGAGACGCACAGCGACGAGATCGCCCGGGCAGCGTGCTGCGGGGACGCGCAATCGAACGTCCCCTCGGCGACCCCGTCGGCTATGGCATCGGCGAGCATCGACTGCTCGATATCGCGGGAGCGGACGTGGGACTTGCGGAGCTCGGCGGGCATGCTGCGCATCTCGGTCGAGGCGACGAAGGCCTGCCGCCGGCGGGACATGTGGAACAGGCACAGCGCCTCGACAATGTTGTCGAAGCGGGCGGTGGGGGAGCCCCCGGCCTCTGCCGCGGCGACCCTGCTGTGTTCGAGAAGCTCGCCCATCGCGCGCGTGACCAGTGTCTCGAGCAGCGCATTCTTCGACGGGTAGTGGTGGTAGAGGCCCGGGACCGAGAGTCCGGCCGCGTCGGCGATCATGCGGATCGAGGTGCCGTGGTAGCCGTGCGCCGCGAATAGCTCCAGCGCGGCGCGCAAGGAGGCGTCGAGCCGGTCGTCGGAGAACTCCCTCCAGCGGCCCGGTGGTTCCTTGGCAGTCGACGAATCATGCGCCGTCCCTTGTGGATCGTTCCGCATTTCATCCCCTCACGTGCCGACAGCCGATTCATACGCAACATACGCAGTCGCTCTCACTCCCGCGTCCACAATTCTCGGTCCCGAAAACCCGCCTCGACGAAGTGACCCGTGCTTGACTTGAGGAGTGGCGCACGACACACTTTAGCTACCGAGCGATCGTTCGGTAGGTCTTCCCAGAATGAACGACCACGAAGGGACAGCGCAACATGTCGACAACCGACACCGAGCTCATCGACGTCGCCGTAGTCGGCGCACGGCTCGCCGAGGCCACGGGCGAGGAGGCCTGGCGGGACTTCTCCGCGAGCCTCATCGCGGGTGGGAAATCGAATCTCACCTTCGACCTGCGCAGCGCGGCGGGCGAGATGATCCTCCGCCGGCCGCCGACGGGAAAGCTCCTCCCCAGCGCCCACGACATGGCGAGAGAGGCCAAGATCCAGCGTGCCCTCGCAGACTCGACGGTCCCCGTCGCGCCGATCGTGTTGCTCGACGAGAGCGGGGACGATATCGGCGTTCCCTACTACGTGATGGAGAAAGTCGACGGCCTCGTGATCCGCGACGCCCTCCCCGAGGGTTACGCGGAGAGCGGCGAGCAGAAGACGGCGATGGCCGACGCCCTGGCGAGTACTCTCGCCGAAATCCATTCCGTCGACCCGGACGCGGTCGGTCTCGGTGAGCTCGGCAAACGCAGCGGCTACCTCGAGCGCCAGCTCCGCCGGTGGCTCGGCCAGTCGGAGAAGTCCGCGGAGCAGTTCGCCGACCCGAACATGCGCACCCTCCACGACTCCCTCGCCGCCTCGATGCCCGCCGAGCAGGCGGTGCGCATCACCCACGGCGACTTCCGTATGGACAACTCGATTTTCGCGCGCGAGGATCCGGGCACGATCCGCGCGGTCCTCGACTGGGAGCTCTCCACGCTCGGAGACCCGTCCGCAGACCTCGCACTCTCGCTTCTCTACTGGGGCGATCCGCAGTGGCCCGAGATCCCGCTCGTGCCGGGCATCACCAGGGGCGCCGGCTGGCCGGGAGCCGATCACTTCGCGCAGCGCTACGCCGAGCGCACCGGTACCGAGATCGACCACCTCGACTGGTATCTCGCGTTCTCCGTGTTCAAGTTCGCCGCCATCGCGCAGGGCGTGGGTACACGCGCCGCTGCCGGCGACATGGCGGGACAGGCCTTCGGCGATTTCGCGGAGCAGCTCCACGAACTCGTCGACCTCGGGCGCTCGTTCCTCTAGTGCCCGGGCCTCAGCTGCGACACATCCTCTATAGAAGTCGAAGAAAAGGACCAACATGTCGATCGACCCCCGCACAGGAGACACCTCCGGCAACCCCACCCCGATCCTCGAGCGCTTCTCGATGGAAGGGAAGGTCGTGCTCATCACCGGCGCTTCCTCCGGGCTCGGAGCGGGCTTCGCCCGTGCTCTGACGTCGGCCGGCGCGACAGCCGTTCTGGCCGCACGCCGCGCCGAACGGCTCGAGGCGCTCGCCGAGGAGCTCGGCGCCCGGGGCGCGACGGTGTCCACCGTCGCGTGCGATGTCGTGGACCCCGAGGCCTGCGCGAACGCCGTCGCGCACACCATCGAGCGCCACGGACGCCTCGACGTTCTCATCAACAACGCCGGCCTCGGCACGGCCGTTCCCGCGCTCAAGGAGAAGCCCGAGCAGTTCCGCTCGGTCGTCGACGTCAACCTCAACGGGGCGTACTGGATGGCGAAAGAATCCGCGGCCGTCATGGAACCGGGCTCGAGCATCGTCAACGTCGCGAGCGTCCTCGGACTCACCGCCGGCTTCGTCCCGCAGGCCGCGTACACGGCAACCAAGAGCGCCGTCATCGGGCTCACCCGCGACCTCGCCGCCCAGTGGGGATCGCGCCGCGGGATCCGGGTCAACTCGCTGTGCCCCGGCTATTTCCGCTCGGAGATGACCGACGAGATCCCCACCGACATCGTCGATCGGATCGTGAGCCGCTCCGCCCTCGGGCGACTCGGCCTCCAGCACGAGCTCGACGCCGCCGTCGTGTTCCTCGCTTCCGACGCTTCGGCGTTCGTCACGGGATCGAAGATCGTCGTCGACGGCGGGCTCACGCTCAACTAGAGCGCAGACACAGCAAGGGGGAGGCGCGGCCTCCGCCGTCATAGACAGAAGTAGAGAGCAAGTACGGCAACCGGAGCAAGAGAGCAAGAGGAAGGATCTGAGATGGATTTCTCACCGAGCCCTAAGACGGCGGAACTCACCGAGTCGATGTGGGAGTTCATGCTGGAGAAGGTGTTCCCCGCGGAGGCGGAATGGACGGCCTACCTGGCAGAGCACGGGGAGCACGCGCATCCACCGATCATGGAGGAGCTCAAGGAGGAGGCACGCCGGCGCGGCCTGTGGAACCTCTTCCTTCCCGCATGGTCGGGGGTGTCGAACCTTGAATACGCGCCCGTCGCGGAGATCTCGGGATGGTCGCCGGTCCTCGCGCCCGAGGCGATCAACTGCCAGGCGCCCGATACAGGCAACATGGAGACCCTCGAGAAGTTCGGCACTCCGGAGCAGCAGGAACGCTGGCTCGAGCCGCTCAAGAACGGG
The DNA here is from genome assembly GCF_036741115.1 of Dietzia sp. NCBI lineage: Bacteria > Bacillati > Actinomycetota > Actinomycetes > Mycobacteriales > Dietziaceae > Dietzia > Dietzia sp. Next base: position 16,172 of record NZ_DAINST010000055.1, on the reverse strand, counting down.
ACGCTGCGCTCGGCCTACGCGATGACCGAGCCCGCGATCGCCTCCTCGGATGCGACGAACATCCAGACCTCGATCACCCGCGACGGCGACGAGTACGTCATCAACGGCCGCAAGTGGTGGATCACCGGCGTCGCCGACGAGCGCTGCGAGATCTTCATCGTCATGGGCCGCACGGACCCGGACGCGCCGACGCACCGGCAGCAGTCCATGGTGCTCGTCCCGCGCGACACCCCGGGGCTGACCATCGCGCGGCACCTGCCGATCTTCGGCTACCAGGACCAGCACGGCCACTCCGAACTCGTCTTCGACAACGTCCGAGTGCCGGCCGAGAACCTGCTCGGCGGGGAGGGCGCTGGCTTCGCCATCGCCCAGGCCCGGCTCGGACCGGGCCGCATCCACCACGCGATGCGCGCCATCGGCATGGCGGAGCGCGCGCTCGCGCTCATGGTCGACCGCGCCAAGAATCGTGATGCCTTCGGCAAGCCCCTCGCCGATCAGGGCGTCGTGCGTGAGCTCATCGCGAACTCGCGCATAGAGATCGACCAGGCGCGCCTCCAGGTCCTCCACTGCGCGTGGATGATCGACCAGTACGGGGCGAAGGACGCACGCTTCGAGATCTCGGCGATCAAGGTCATCGCGCCGCAGGTCGCGTGCGCGGTGATCGACCGGGCGATCGAGGTCTTCGGTGGCTCCGGCGTCTCCGACGACAACGTCCTCGCTTACTTCTACGCGTGGGCGCGCGTCCTCCGGATCGTCGACGGGCCCGACGCCGTCCACCGCGCGACCGTCGCGCGCGGCGAGCTCAAGAAGACGCCGCCGTACGTGGGCTGATCCCGCGCGCCTCGCCGCCGGCCTCCGGTTCGCTACCGTTCCCCGGCTCGCCGGAGAGCTCGGCGAGACGCGCGCACATCCGCTCGACCAGCGAGTGCCCGTGCGCATATGGCCGCGTGTAGTGCTCGGTATGCCAGCCGCCGTAGTACCTGTCGACGTCGCCGCGCAGCTGCAGGCCGCGGTCGAACAGCTCGCGCAGCCACCGCACCGGGTTGCCGTCGTAGAGCCCCTGTAGCTGGAAGGACTCCTCCGAAAGATGACGGCGGACGCCCTCGAAAGCCCCGCGCAGGCGCTTTTCGTCCATGTTGGTTCCGATATCCGCGGCCGTGCGCAGCATGGCATCGGGCTCGGCGGCGGTCGCCGCATCGCCCTCGGCGGCGCACCACACCGAGCGCTCGGGAATCGGCCCATGGTCCTCGCCGCAGAGGCCCCAGCCGCCGGGATCGACCGTGTCCGGGACAAACTCCCCGCGCGGGCGCCACGGATCGGAGACGAAACCCACGGCGCGGACCCGCGCGAGCAGGGCGGCGTCGCCCGAGGTGGCCGCCTGGTTCAACAGGTCGTGGACGATGCGATTGCCGCCGGAATAGGAGATGAGAATCAGTCCGCCGTCATCCAGCGAGATGCGCCGACGCAGATCGCCGAGCCCCTGCGCGGCGTTCTCCACCCACGAGCCCGAGCCTCCGACCCCGACCATCGCCGCGGGCCAGTCGACCCACTCGGCGGACGCGCCCGTGAGCCGCGAGAGCGTGCGGGCGGCCTGCACGGTGACCCCCGACTGTTCCGCGGCTGTGTCGATGCCATCGGCGATGAGAATGCGCATAGTCCCCAAAAGTAGCGATCCCGCGACAACGCCTGCTGAGAACGAGGACGGAAAGGGATGAGAAGGATGCGTGGGAGTTGCTATTGCGGGGGCGCGGGTGGGATAAGGAAGGAAGAAAGACTCAGCCGGCGCCCGGCGCTGCGACTCTTGCCGAGCGCGCGACGGGACGCCACCCGCGAAGAGCCGGACAACCAAGCTAGGGGACCGAAATGTCGAGGCCGAATGACGACCAGTACCGCGCGTGGAGCGACGGCGCCGATCCCACGCGCGAGTTCCGCGCAGCCGACGCGCAGGGGCAGGGTTACCCGCAGAGCTATGGGCAGGGCCAGGAATACTCGCAGGGCTACGGCCAGAACTACGGACAGAGCCAGGGCTACGGCCAGAGTTCCGCACAGAACTACGAGCAGCCGTACCGCGAGCCGGAGCGCGCCCCGCGCGAGCGCCGGACGGCCTCGCTCTCCGAGCTGTTCAACCTCTCGTCGCTGTGGATCGAGCTCGTGATCGTCGCGATCGTCGCCGGCGTGCTCTACGGGATGATCGTCTGGGTCTTCGACCTCCTCGCCACGCGGCTGTCCGATGCCGTGAACGGCGAGTACCTCACGCTCGGAGATCCGCTCGACTACACGGTGCGCGGCATCGTGCTCGGCGTGCTCGTCCTCGTGGCAGGGGCGGTGATGATGATCCTCCACGCGGCGGTCAACAATCCGGCGCAGCTATTCCAACTGCTCTTCGTTGTGGTCGCACTGTGGGCCGTGATCCTGCTGCTCACTATGCCGCTGTGGCATTCGATCCCCGAGGTCATCCTCCTGCTCATCGGCGCCGCGATCATCTGGGGCATCGTCCCGATGCGCGTGGGCGCGTACCGGACGAACGTCCCTCGGCTTCGCTGAAGCGGCGCCCCGACCGGCGGCAGGCTGCTCGCCGACTGCCTGCCTAGCGGGGCCCGACCGCCCGCCGAACCGGTCCCGAACCGCGCCGGCGCCCGAAGGCCCGTGGACTAGGATGGGCCCATGAGCACCACGAATGCAGCATCGAGCGACGCCGGTCCACAGTTCTCCCGCGAGGAAGACCAGGCGCTCGCCGAGCAGCTCGCCGTCGAGGCGGGTTGGCTGCTCCTCGACGTCCGCGAATCGGGTGAGGCCCAGGGGCGCGCGCTCGGCGATCTCGGCGACAGCCGCTCCGACGCGTTCGTTCTCGGCCGGCTGGCCGAGCTGCGCCCCGGCGACGCCGTGCTCAGCGAGGAATCCCCGGACATCTCGGCTCGCTCCACCGCCGAGCGCGTGTGGATCATCGATCCGGTCGACGGCACCCGCGAGTTCTCGAGCCCGGGGCGCGCAGACTGGGCTGTGCACGTCGCGCTGTGGTTCCGCGACGGCGACCCGGCGCGCGCGAACCTCGACGTCTCGGCAGTCTCGCTCCCCGCGCTGGGCACCGTTATCGGCACGGGCGGCGCCACTTCGTTCGCCGGGGAATCCCAGCCGCTCGCCCCTGCCGCAGGCGCGGGTGGTGGTCCGGGTGCACCGGCCCTGCTGCCCCAAGCCGGTGACGACGCACGTCCCCGCATCCTTGCCTCCGGTTCGCGTCCACCGCGATTCCTGCCGTCCGCCGTCAGGCGCATGGGCGGTTCCCTCCACGCACTCGGCTCCGCGGGGGCGAAGGCGATGGCCGTGGTCCGCGGGGAGGCCGAGGCGTACGTGCACGCCGGAGGGCAATTCCAGTGGGACTCGGCGGCGCCCGCGGGCGTGGCGCTCGCGCACGGGCTCGTCGCGTGCAGGATCGACGGCTCGCCGCTCGAATACAACGTTGCGGACACGTACCTCCCGGACCTGGTGATCTGCCGGCCGGAGATCGCGGACGATCTGCTCGCCGCGATTGCGGAGGCCCGCGCCAAATGAGCTGGATGAGCCGGACGAGCCGAACGACAGGAGGACGGCGATGAGCATTGATCTCGAGCCGAGGGACAGGGCAGCCCACGCGGACGGCGCGGACGACGAGGGCGACGGCAGGCTGCGCCCGCTTCGCCGGGGACGCACCCACGAGGTGCTCAACCAGTCTTCGCCGCGCGAGGGCATCGACGAGTTCGCCGAGAATGTCGCGCTCCGCGAGGCCGTCGCAGAGTTCACTCCCGGCGCCGACCTGGGGAAATTGGGCCGAATCGGCCGCCACGTGGGTACGGCCGAGTACCAGCACGACGCCGAGACCGCGAACACCCAGACGCCCGTGCACCACCCGTTCGACCGCTGGGGCAACCGGGTGGACGAGGTCGAGTTCCACCCGGCCTATCACCGGATCATGGGCTTCTCGATCGGCGAGGGGCTCCACACGAGCGCGTGGGCAGCACCCGGCCCGGGCGCGAACGCGCAGCGCGCCGCTGGCTTCTACCTCGTGGGCCAGATCGAGGCCGGGCACAGCTGCCCGGTGTCGATGACCCACGCAATCGTCCCTTCGCTGCGCCTCGAGCCGACGCTCGCCGCGCAGTGGGAGCCGAAGCTCCTGTCCACCTCCTACGATCCCGAGCTGCGCGATCCCGCGTCGAAGGACGGGCTGATCGTGGGCATGGCGATGACCGAGAAGCAGGGTGGCTCCGACGTCCGCGCGAACACCACGACCGCCGAGCCCGTCCCCGGGGCCGGGGAGGGGGTCTATGCGCTGCGCGGGCACAAGTGGTTCTGCTCGGCGCCGCAGTCCGATGCCTTCCTCGTTCTCGCCCGCGCCCCCGAGGGGATCACGTGCTTCTGGCTGCCGCGGGTCCTCCCCGGCGGCGAGCGCAACGCCTTCGAGATCCAGCGGCTCAAGGACAAGCTGGGCAACAAATCGAACGCCTCGAGCGAGGTCGAGTTCGACGGCGCGCTGGCCTGGCGTGTGGGCGAACCGGGCCGCGGTGTGCGGACGATCATCGAAATGGTCGGGCGCACCCGTCTCGACTGCGTGATCGGGGCGGCGGCCGGGATGCGGCAGGGCGTCGCCGAGGCTGTGTGGCACGCACGGCACCGTTCGGTGTTCGGCGCCCGGCTCGTCGACCAGCCCGCGATGCGCGGAGTGCTCGCGGACCTGCAGCTCGAGTCCGAGGCCGCGACGTGGACGGCGCTGGCGCTCGCCGCCGCGCACGACGATCCGGACCGCGCCGCGTTCCGTCGGCTGGCGACGGCGGTGTCGAAGTACTGGATCTGCAAGCGCGGACCGAACCACGCCTACGAGTCCCTGGAATGCCTGGGCGGGAACGGCTACACCGAGGGCTTCCCTCTCGCCCGGCGCTACAGGGAGCAGCCGGTGCTCGCCGTGTGGGAGGGCTCGGGCAACGTGATCGCACTCGACGTGCTCCGCGCGCTCGCGCGCGAACCGGAATCGGCGGAGGCCTTCGAGGCGGAGCTGGCGGCGCAGTCCGGCGTCAACAGTGATTTCGACGCGCATCTCGAGACGATCCGCGCCCGCCTCGCCGAGGCGCGGCGCGATCCCGCGGGGGCCGCGGCCGGCGCGAGGCCGCTCGTCGAGGCGCTCGCGCTCGGGCTGCAGGGCGCGGTGCTCCTGCGCTCGGCGCCGGCGGAGGTCGCCGAGTCGTTCTGCCTCGCGCGGCTCGGGGCCGATCGGGGTCTCGAGTACGGCGCGCTGCCGCGCGGTGTCGCGGTGGATGAGCTCGCCGCTCGGGCCTAGCGGGCACCAGGTTGCGGATCTTGCTCGGCCGGCACTCCGAGCTCAAGCCAAATCCAGCCTGGGCTGGATCTCGACGAGAACCTGGCCCGGGCCCGGCGCCGCACCCACCCACTACCCTGTAACCATGCGTCTTCTCGTCACCGGCGGCGCCGGGTTCATCGGCTCGAACTTCGTCCACCTCACGGAGCGGACGCGTCCGGACGCACGAATCACGGTCGTCGACGCCTTCACCTACGCCGCCAACGAGGCGAGCCTCGAGGGGGCGGCGGCCACGATCGTCCGCGGCGACATCGCCGATGCCGCGCTCCTCGACGAGCTGCTCGCGGACTTCGGGCCGGACGACGCGATCGTGCACTTCGCCGCGGAGAGCCACAACGACAACTCGATCGCCGGACCCAGCCCATTCATCGACACGAACATCCGAGGCACGTTCGAGCTGCTCGAGGCCGCGCGCCGTCACGACATCCGTTTCCATCACATCTCCACCGACGAGGTCTACGGCGACCTGCCGCTCGGCACCCCGGAGCGCTTCATCGAGGCGACGCCGTACCACCCGTCGAGCCCTTATTCGGCGAGCAAAGCCGGCGCCGACATGCTCGTCCGCGCGTGGATCCGCACGTACGGGCTGCGCGCGACCCTCTCGAATTGCTCGAACAACTACGGTCCGCGCCAGCACGTGGAGAAGTTCATCCCCCGCCAGATCACCACCCTGGATGACGGCGGACGTCCGCGCCTCTACGGGACCGGCGACAACGTTCGCGACTGGATCCACGTCGACGACCACAACGAGGCGGTGTGGGCGATACTCGAGCGCGGCCGCCTGGGCGAGACCTACCTCGTCGGCGCCGACGGGGAGGCCTCGAACCGCGAGATCGTCCGGCTCCTCTGCGAGATCATGGGCCACGATCCGGACGCCGTCGATTTCGTCACCGACCGCCCCGGGCACGACCGGCGGTACGCGATCGACGCGGGCAAGCTGCAGGCCGAGCTCGGCTGGGAGCCGCGGTACACCGACCTCCGCGCGGGCCTCGAGCAGACCGTGGACTGGTACCGCAAGCACCGGGAATGGTGGGAGCCGTCCAAGGGCGTCGTCGAGGAGAAATACGCGAAGATCGAGGAGGTGCTCGAGCGATGAGAGGCATCATTCTCGCCGGCGGCTCCGGCTCGCGTCTGCGCCCGCTCACCGCGGCCGTGTCCAAGCAGCTCATGCCGGTGTTCGACAAGCCGATGATCTACTACCCGCTCACCACGCTCATGCTCGCGGGCATCCGGGACATCCTCGTGATCTGCGCCCCGGACGACCGGCTGCAGTTCGAGCGGCTCCTCGGCGACGGCTCGCAGTTCGGCATTTCGCTCACCTACCGCACCCAGGAGCGGCCGGACGGGCTCGCGCAGGCCTTCGTGCTCGGCGCCGAGCACATCGGCTTCGAGCCGGTCGCGCTCGTCCTCGGGGACAACATCTTCTACGGCCCCCGCATGGGCACGCAGTTGCGCCGCTTCGCCGACGTCGACGGCGGCGCCGTCTTCGCCTACCGGGTCGCCAATCCCTCCGACTACGGGGTCATCGATTTCGACTCCGAGGGCAAGGCGACCTCCATCGAGGAGAAGCCGGAGCGTCCGCGCTCGAACTTCGCCGTACCCGGCCTCTACTTCTATAGCGCCGACGTCGTGGAGATCGCGCGCGGGCTGCGCCCCTCGGCGCGCGGGGAATACGAGATCTCCGACGTCAACCAGGAGTACCTGTCGCAGGGCCGGCTCGCGGTCGAGGTACTGCCGCGCGGCACGGCGTGGCTCGACACCGGCACGCACACCTCGCTGCTCGACGCGGGCAACTACGTGCGCACCATCGAGGAGCGCCAGGGGCTCAAGATCGGCGCGCCGGAGGAGGTCGCGTGGCGCATGGGCTTTATCGACGACGAGGCGCTCGATCGAGCCGCCGAGCCGCAGCTCAAGTCCGGATACGGCGCCTACCTGCGAGATCTCCTTGCCAGAGAGCGGGAGATCGGTGGATAGAGGCCGCGCGGGCGGGCCGGGGTCGCCGCCCGGCTCTGGCGCTCCATCTCCTATGACGGCGGACTCGCCGCGTCTCCCAGGCCGCCGCATTCTCGTCGCGGGCGGGCACGGTCAGCTCGGCCGGTGGCTCTCGGCTCGGGGCCGGGCGCCGGTGTGCGAGGTCCTCGCCCCGGGGCGCGCGGACCTCGACCTGCGCGATCCCGCAGTGGTCCTCGCCGCCCTGCGCGAGCGGCGCCCCTCCGCCGTGATCAACGCCGCCGCACACACCGCCGTCGACGCCGCGGAGGACGGCGGCGAAGGAGAGGCCGCCGCGTTCTCTATCAACGTAGAGGGCGCCCGGAACCTCGCCGCGGCGTGCGCCGCCGAGTCGATCCCGCTGCTACACGTGTCCACGGACTACGTGTCGGGCGCGGTCGCGGGAGAGATCGCCGAGCCCGGCTTCGCGCCGGCGCTCGCGGCGACGCCCCCCGAGGAGTTCGATCTCTCCGGACTGCCGGCAGGGACCGCCGGCGTCTACGCGCGGAGCAAATGGGAGGGCGAGAAAGCGGTGCGAACGGCGCACCCGGGCGCCGCGATCGTCCGCACGGCGTGGGTGTACACCGGACCCGCGCGGGGTGCGCTGGGCCTGGCGGGGAGCGATTTCGTGGCCACGATGCTGCGGCTGGAGGCCGAGCGCGAGACGGTCGACGTGGTCTCGGACCAGTGGGGGAGCCCCACGTTCGCCGGCGATCTCGCCGACGGCCTGCTCGCCGCCGCGCTGCGCCTCGCCGACGGGGACGGCGCTCTCGAGGGGGCCGTATTCAATGCGGCCGGGGCGGGCCGGGCGACGTGGTTCGACGTGGCCGCCGAGGTGTTCGCGCTCGCCGGCGCGGACCGCGAGCGGGTGCGCCCCGTGGGCACCGAGGATTTCCCGCGCCCCGCGCCGCGGCCGCCGTTCTCGGTTCTGTCCGGCGACGAGTGGCGGCGGGCGGGCCTGCCTGCGCTCCCCGGCTGGCGGGACGCGATGCGCCGGGCCTTCCTCGCCGCGCGATGAGTGGCCGGCGCGGCTCACCGCACGGCGGCGCCGCAGGCGGCAGCGCCCGCAGCGGCAACCGCCACCGAGTCCGCCGCTGGGCGGCGAGCCTTTCCGCGCTGGCGCTGGTCGTGGTTCTCGCGTGGGTCGGCCTCGGCGCGTGGTTCCTCTCCGCTCGCCACCGCTCCGAGCCCACACCGTCCGACGTAATCGTGCTCCTCGCAGGCGCCGACGACGGCCGCCACGCGCTCGCCCGCGAGCTCTTCGCATCAGGCATCGCGCCGCGCCTGTTCGTCTCGAACCCGCTGGGCGCGGAGGAACCCAAGGCGACGGCGCTGTGTCGGCTGCCGAATGCCACGTGCTTCGAGCCCGTCCCGCACACCACGGCGGGGGAGGCCGAGTACATCCGCGGAGCGGCGGAGGAAGCCGAGAGCCGTGGGGTCGGGTGGACGCGGATCTCCGTCGTCACAAATAGGCCCCACGCCGCGCGGGCCGGCGCGTACTTCCGGCGCTGCCTCGCCGGGGCCGGGAGGGGAGGCGCGGACGTCGAGGTGCGCGTCGTCGCGATCGACTCGGTGGACGTGCCGCGGCTGCCCATCCACGTCGCGCGGGAGGCCGCGGGCTTCGCCAAGGCCGCCGTGCAGGGCGGCCCCTGCTAGCGCGAACCGTGGGAAGCTACGCCCTGCGCAGCATCTCGCGCATCGCGGACGGCGCGGCGATCGGCGCGGGCACGTCCCATTCGAACGGGTTGTGGTGCACCCCAGACAGGCTCGCCCGGCCGGTCCGCGCGGCGATCATGCACTCGGCGCCGAAGTGGCGGCGCACGGAAGACGGAAGCGTGGAGAGCGCGGCGAGCGAGATCTGCGCGAGCTCGGGATCGGTCTCGGCGAGGAGGATCTGCGCGTAGGCGCGGGCGAGCGCGGTGGTGCGGAGCCCGTGGACGCGCGAGCGCATGAACGAGTTGAGGTCGAGCAGGGTGGTCGCGGGCTCGCAGACCCCGGCGAGCCGCGCGACCGGCGCCCAGTCGGCGACGGCCGCCTCGGCCTCGCCCAGGTCCAGCGGCCGCGTGGAGTGCGAGCGGTTCGCGCCGAGCACGGCCCACAGGCGCGACTGGTGCGCCCACGCGAGGATGTCGCGGTCCGCGCCCCAGTAGTACGAGCCGGTCTCGTCGTAGCCCACGGCATCGGCGCGGAGGTCGAAATCGCGGGAGATCGCGACGACGCCATCGTCGATGGGGCCGTTGACGATCACGTGGTGGAGCTGCGCGGACGCCTGCACCGCGCCCCAGGGGTCGTCGGAAAATCCGGACGCCTCGACGACCGCGGCGCAGCGTGGGTCGAGGATGCGTAGGAGGAGGCCGGAGAGCTCACCGACCAGTGCCGACGGGTCCGCGTGGAGCCTGCGGGCGGGGTGGCCCTTGGGGAACCAGCGGCGCCCCGGCACGAGCCGGACGGGCACCTCGGGAGCGTCCGCGTTCGCCGCGAACGGGGCGCCGCGCTCGGCTGCCCGCTCGTCCATGCCATCACGCACGCTGAATACCCCGTTGAATACCCAATGTCTTACCTCGCCCTGCGATTGTTCCGGCCCGAGAGTAATCCACCCCGGTTCTGCTCGGGTAAATGGCGGGTCGACACGACCCACGGACTCCTTTGTAGCGTGCACCGGTAGCGTGGGCGCTACACGACACGTCGTTTCGAGCGGGCCCGTCGGCCCGTTCCCCGGAAGGAGTACACATGCGCGAGTTCAACGGGATCGAAGAGATTGAGGCTGCCCTGGGCGAGGAGCTCGGCACCTCCGACTGGATCGAGATCACGCAGGAGGACGTCAACAAGTTCGCGGACGCCACCGGCGATCACCAGTGGATCCACGTCGATCCCGAGAAGGCCAAGGACGGCCCCTTCGGCCAGACCATTGTCCACGGCTTCCTCACACTCTCCCTCATCCCGCGCATCGGCTGGGAGGTGTACACCGTCAACGGCATGGCGATGCTCATCAACTACGGCCTCGGCAAGGTGCGCTTCCCCTCGGTCGTGCCCGTCGGTTCGAAGGTCCGCGGCAGCGTCAAGCTCGATTCCCTCGAGAAGAAGTCCTCGGGCTACCAGCTCACCTCAACCGTCACCATCGAGATCGAGGGCGGCGAGCGCCCCGCGTGCGTCGCCGAGTCGATCATGGTCATGGTCCCGGCTCAGTAGTCCCGGCTCGGTTGCCCGTTCCTCCCGCACGGCTCGGGACGAACGAGCATCTCGTATGACGGCGAAGGCGCGGATCCCCCTCGGGGTCCGCGCCTGCGGTGTATCGGGTGTTACTCCGGCCCTCCTCGAGGGCCCCGGCGACCAGGCTGCACGAGGGCTTCGGTGCGGGTCCGTGCACTCGCCCGGCGCGGCTCGATTAGCCTCGTGGGCATGACGAGCATGACATCACTGCAGGAGTTCCTCCAGAACACCGGCCGCACCCTCGACCGCGTCGCGGTCGACACGGTCGCGGGTTCGCCGATCTCGATCGACCCCGTCTCGCCGTGGCAGCCCGTCGGCGCCCCGCTCGAGACCGAGCAGCAGCGGATCCTCGCGTACCCCGAAGGGGCGCGGGAGATCACGATCGACGGCAAGTCGCAGCCGGTCACGCCGAACCTCATGGTGCTCGTCTCCGCGGTCACGCCCGCGGCGGACCCGGCCGAGTTCGTGGACCTCGTCGTCGACACCTCCGCGGCGCTGCAGGGCTGGACCACGGAGGAGGACCTCGCGGGCGAATCGGACACGGAGGCGCAGAGCTCCGGCGAGCCGAGGACGCCCGTCGTCTACCGCTACCTCGCGGGCCGCTACAACGCGGAGGTCGGCGAGACGAAGACCTCCTCAATGCTCGCCGGCTGGAATTCCGGCGACACCACGTACGTGTTCCAGGCCGTGGCCACCACCTTCGAGGGCTCCGAGGACCACCACGAGTCCGCGCTGGAATCCGTGCGCATCGGGGAGTGGACGCTCCCGCAGCTCATCACCGCAATGCGGGGCTAGCGGCATGGCGCGGATCGAAACCACCGACCTCCACATTCCCGGCGCCTGGGAGCTCTTCCCACGGATCTTCGACGACGACCGCGGCATTTTCCTCGAGGCGTTCTCCGCCCCGGAGCTCGAGGCCGCCATCGGGATCGACTTCCACGTGGCCCAGGCGAACCTCTCGGTATCTTCCGAGGGCGCGCTGCGCGGGCTCCATTTCGCCGATGTCCCCGTGGGCCAGGCGAAGGTGGTCTCCGCCGTCACGGGCACGGTCCTCGACGTGATCGTCGACATCCGGACCGGCTCGCCGACCTTCGGGGACCACGTGGCGGTGACCCTCGACTCGGTGCGCCGGAACTCGGTGTACGTGGCGGAGGGGCTGGCGCACGGGTTCCTCGCGCTCGAGCCGGCCTGCGCCGTGTCCTATCTGGTCTCGAGTCCTTACACGCCGGGCGCCGAGCACGGGATCTCGCCGTTCGACGAGACGATCGGCGTCGACTGGCCGGCGATGGCGCTCGACGGCACGGTGCTCGACTACGTGCTCAGCGAGAAGGACCGGGAGGCGCCCAGCCTCGCGGAGCTCGAATCCGCCGGGGCGCTACCGCGGTGGGAGGACTGCCGTACGTACCTGCCCGGCGGGAGAGGGTAGCCGCGCCCCGGAATTCCTTGCGGACCTCGGCGCACGTATTCTTGGCGGCATGAGCGAGAACCGAAATGAGCACGTGTCCGGAAACGCGGCGGGGGAGTCCCCGAAGGGGCGCCTTGCCGGGAACCTCGTGCTCTTCACCCTCGCGCGCATCGCGATCGTGCTCGTGCTCATCGCGATCATCGAAGGGATCGGCTACCTCGTGCTCGGCAGCCCGGTGCCGCTCCTCGTCGCCGCGCTCATCGCCATCGTCCTCGCGCTGCCCATCTCGATGTTCGTGCTGCGGGGCTGGACTCGGCGGATCAACGAGGACATCGCGACCGTCGACGAGACGCGCCGCACCAAGAAGGAAAACCTCCGCAAGCGGATGTCGGAGTAGCCGAAAGGCCCGAAGTCGGCCCGTGAATCCGGGCCGCGCGGCGTTGGATCGCGTCGGGGCTAGTTCGCGTTCGGGAACAGCGCCTCGAGCGAAGAGCGCGGGTCCGTGGGAACCTGCGAGGAGATCGGCGCCGGTCGCGTCTCCGGAGCCTCCGTGCCGGTGATGTCCTGGGCGGGAGTCTCTCCGACGCCGCTCGGCGAGGCCTGCGCGGGCTCCTCCGCAGGCGAACCATCGGCGGAGCCGGTCGGCATCGGGGACGCCGTCGGCGGCTCGGTGTCCGGGTAGATCGGCGTGATCGGCGCGGTGGGAACCGTGATGGGCTGCGACGGGGAGGTCGGCTGCGTAGTCGTGGTGCCGCCCTCTCCGCCGTTCTCGCTCGGCTGGCCCGGGGTTGTCGGCTGCGTCGTGGTGCCGCCGTTGCCCGGCTCCGTGGTAGTGCCGCCGGTACTTGGCTCGGTGGTGGTACCGCCGGTACCGCCCTGACCATTGCCCGGCTGATTGCCGTTCTCGCCGTTGCCATCCTGGCCGTTGCCCGGCTGGTTTCCGACCTGGCCATTGCCGTTCTGGTCGCCCGTGCCATCGTGCGTCGGCGAGCCCGCGTTGGCTGCCCCGAAGTTGTCCGTGGGCTGGGGGTTCTGGCCGAGTCCGCCGGTGGTGCCCGAGGTGTTGCCGTTGCCCATCCCGGTGGAGCGGTTTCCTCCGCCCTCGGCGAGGAGCTGGCTGCCATCGGGCACGCGCTGCGCGGTCTGCATGCCGGCGTCGGGCGTCGGGCTGGTCGACGACTCCTGGGGCTTGGACTTTCCGGAATCGGATTCGACGAACACCGCTCCCGGCGCCGGCTGCACGCCGCTGTAGTAGCGCTGCAGGCAGTAGTCCGAAAAGTCCACCGAGCCGTCGGTGAAATCGGTCTGACCGGCGTATCCATCTCCCTCCGCCTCGGTGGCGCAGCGCGCGATGTAGCGGCCGTCCTTGCGGGGCTGGGTGGTGGATCCGGCATCGGTGGTCTGCTGGCCGGTCTCCGCAGAATCGCTCGTCGGGATCGTCAGCACCACGTTGTCGGAATTCGAGCACGCAGCAGCGAACACCGCGGCAGAGCCGAGTGCAGCGCTGGAGAGCAGGATCCGACGAAAGTTCATAACGATATTGTTGCAAGTTTGAAACGAATGGTCCACCCGACGTGACCTAACACCGCCCCTTGCCCGGCGAGTATTTGGCCAACCGTGGCCTGGAGCTGCGGGTTTCGGCGTGCTGTCGACATGATTGTCGTTCGTCACTCTACTCCCGTTACTCGTGGCGCGACTATGCGGCGAGCCTCGCCGCCTGCCGGCCCCTCCTTCTTTTGCCCATGACGGCGAATCCCGCATTCCCATCGGGCATTCGGAACCGATGTTGCTGGAAGAACTTGAGCGACCCATGGGGAGATTGATGACAAATGAGACTTCTGTGACTAATGTTGCGCTCAGTTCGGGCGCCGCGGCGCCGAGGAGCCACTCGAATACCTCGAAGTCGAAAAGGAACGCACATGCGCGGTCGAAGCACCACCCGTCTCAGCACTGCCCTCGTGGGCGCGGCCGCCTCGGTCGCGCTCGTCGCCGGCGTCGGATTCGTCGCCACCTCGGACAATTCGACCGGGGATCGCTCCTCCGGGGAGATCGGCCTGGTCCAGGCCGATGCAGGCACCGGGGGTGCCGCACAGGCTCCCGGCCTCATCAAGGGGGAGCCGGTCGAGATCGACCTCAAGGAGCTCGTCGAGAAGAAGAGCGGCAAGACGATCCCCGAGGGGACCACCCTCAAGCTCTCCGGGCTGCCCGACGGCCTCAAGCAGGAGGACTGGAAGATTGTCGGTACGCCTACTCGCGACGGACTCTTCAACGTCGGCGTCGAGGTGACCACCGCTAAGGGTGAGACCACCAAGGAAGAGGTCGAGATCCGCGTCAATGCCGCCGATGGCAAGAGCGCGACGGGCACCGAGGCCCCCGCAACGACGACCGAGGAGTCGGGCGCGGAGGCGACCGGTGCGGACGAGACCGGCACGGAGAAGTCCGGCGACGAGTCGAATTCGGAGACGACCTCGGCGGACAAGACGTCCGAGTCCGGCACCGAGACCAGCGCCGGCACGACGACCACGAGCGGCGACTCGGAGACCACGACCTCCGAGGTGCCCACCGGCACCGGCGAATCGCAGGCGAAGGGCGAGAGCGGAACCAGCAGCCCCTCGGCTTCGACGCCGTCTACGACCGCCACGGGCGACAAGGGCACCAAGATCGACCTCAACGATCCCGGTGCCGCCCCCGGCTCCCTCGTCGACGGGATGAAGGGTGGCGACCTCCTCACCGGCTCGCTGGGCAAGCGCGACAGCGGCAACTCGGGCGCCGATGCCGGCACCGGCACCGGCACCGGCGCGACCTGCGATACCACCGACCTCACCGCCGGCCTCGAGAAGCTCCTCCCGAGCATCGTGGGCGAGGGCAACGAGTCCGGGATGATCACCTCGATCATCTCCTCGGTGCTCGGCTCGCTCCTGCCGACCATGCTCGATTCCGCTTCGGCGGGCGGCGGCTCCGCATGCGACCTGGGGCAGGCGGCCGGTTCTGTCATCGACAACGCGCCCGAGATTCAGCAGGGCCTCCAGCAGGGTGCCGCAACCGCCCGCGGCGGAGCGGCGACGGACGGTGCCGCGACGGGCGCCACCACCGGCGCCGCGAACGGGGTCGATACGGCTCAGCTCGCCCAGCTCTTCCAGCTGGCCCAGACGATCATGGCGAAGACCGGGAACTAATCGCCCGCTGCTTTCGGTTCAGGTGCCCTCCGCACACACTTCGGTGTGGGGCGGAGGGCATCACCATATGGTGTGCCCGCGCCGGGAGGAGTTGGCGCGGGCACCTTCCATTCACCAAGAATTAATCTTGGTTCACTCCATAGTGTCGTGCGGCGTTGTTGCAGCTCAAAGGCGCCGTCGTGCCGTAAGTGTCTGAAAAATCTAGTTTTGCGCGTCCTTGTGCGAGCCGGCGTCGGGTGATGGTCCTCTCATTGTTTTTGGCTAGCCCTCAGCTGGGAATAGTCTGGCCTCAGCATTCGGCAGCGCCTCACATCCCTTTCGAGGTGCCGAATGGGACAGATCGAGACACTCCAGAGACATCCGAAAGGACCGCCACATGCGCATCACCCTCCGCCGCGCCGGCCTCGTCGCCGCAGCCTCCGCCGCCGTCGCCCTCGGTGCGGCCCCCCTCGCCGCCGCCCAGTCGGCCGAGCTCCCCACCTCCGGCACGGGCGAGCAAGCCGGTTCGGCCCAGAGCGTCCTCCCCGGCGCCGATCAGAAGTGCGAGCTCCCGGGCCTCGGTGGCTCCCTCGACGCGATCCTCCCGTACCTCGGCCTCTCCCTCCCGTCCTCGGTCACCGGTTCCCTCACCTCCGGGCTCGACGAGGTCGAGAATCCGCTCGCGGCCGCAGGCTTTGAGGTCTCGGACCTCGGCGCCGGTTCGCTCGAGGGCCCCCTCTGCACCGTGATCTTCGGCGGCAAGATGGTCGACGCCCCCGAGACGACGGAGGAGACCTCCGCCGCCACGACCACCACCGAGGCCGAGGACCAGGGTGCCGACACCGCCTCGAGCTTGCTCGACTCCGGTTCGGCGGCCGTCTCGTCGTCCGTTCCCACCACGACGGAACCCACGACCACCGCCGACGCCGGCGAGTAGTCCCCTGCGCCGGCTCGACCGGTGCTTTTTATCGGCTGTTTCTCGCCGAGGTGCGGACGCCGCCCCACCCGTTTGGACGGGTGGGGCGGCGTTTGTCGTTTCGGGATTCAGCTCGAGTTAATGGGGTTGGTG
>NZ_DAINST010000054.1:13316-22022 GCF_036741115.1 Dietzia sp. | reverse complement strand
CGAGCAGGAGCTTGTCGAGCTCGGCGCGCACGCGCTCCGCGGTGATCCGGTCGATCTCCGGCGCCATCGCGGACATCGATTCGAGAACGCGCGGCGCGAGGTCGAAGCCGAGCTGCGAGACGAAGCGCGCGGCGCGGAGCATGCGCAGTGGGTCGTCGCCGAAGGAGACCTCGGGCGGCGAGGGCGTGTCGAGGACCCGTCCGACGAGCGCTTCGAGCCCGCCGAGCGGATCGCAGAACTCCGTCTCGCCGTCGGGGAGCAGCCGGATCGCCATGGCGTTGACCGTGAAATCGCGGCGCACGAGATCGCCCTCGAGCGTGTCGCCGAACTCCACCGTGGGATTGCGTGTGACGCCGTCGTAACTGTCCGCCCGGAAGGTGGTGATCTCGACCTGCCATTCGGAATCGGCACCTGCGCCGTCATCCACGGGGTCCGAACCCGAATCCGAAACCGAGCCCGAGCCCGCTCCGGAACCCGCAGCGTCGACGGGCGCGACGGCCGGAACAGCTGCGGAGATGGTCCCGAAGGCGATGCCGGTGTCCCACACCGCGCGCGCCAGGGGGCGGAGGATCTCGGCGATCCGATCGGGGCGGGCGTCGGTGGTGAAATCGAGGTCGGACACTGGCGTGCCGAGCAGCGCGTCCCGCACGCTGCCGCCGACCAGGTACAGCGAATGGCCCCGCGCGGCGAAGGCGTCCGCGAGCGGGGCGAGCGTCGGCCGCAGGGCATGGAGTCTGCTCTGTGCGGCGGCGAGGAGCTCGAGTTGCTGGCCGGGGGAAGTCATCGCCAGAACTTTACCGCGCCGCTCCGGGCCGTTCGACCGAGCTCTGGGCGGGGCGATCGGCCGCGCGATGGACCTGTCGACGGGCGACGCGATCGGCGGGACTATAGGAGAGGCGATAGCCCGGGCGACCGGCCGCGCGTCCGGCCCGGATTCCAGGCGGGCGGCACGCCGGGTGCGGGGCCGTCGGCGAGCTCGCGCAATCAAGCCGACGATTCCCTGATATCCGGGGGTCGTCGGATACCCTGGATTGGTGAATGATTTCGAACGTCAATCGGCGAGTGCGTCTTCACGCTCCGGCCGACGGCGTTCCCGGCGCGCTGCCGGACCCGCGGGGCACCACCCGTCGCCGACGTCCGGGGCGAACCCCGGAAACGCACAGGTAGGACCCAAGGGCGGCGCAGCGCGAACCCAGCCCGCCGAGGGGGCGCGCCCTTCGGCGCGCGGCCCCCAGGCAAAGGCCGCGGGCCACGGCGGAGGAGCCGGATCGGGCTCGAATTCCGGGGCGCACCGCTCCGGCGACGTCCCCGGCCACGGCCCCTCCGAGGGCCGCTCACGGCGGCGGCGTCGTCGCGGCCGCGGAGGCTCGGGCCGAGGCGCAGGCAACGGCGGCGGTGCCGCTGCGGCCGCGGGCTCGCCGACGCTCGGCGACGGGGATGGGTCCGGGACGTCGCGGCGAGGCGCGGGCGGGGGAGACGTCTCTTCTGCGCGCGGTGGGCAACAACGCACCGAGAAGAACAACGAGAAGAACGGCGGCGGGCCCGCCGAACAGGGCAACACGCAGGGCGGCACCCAGGGCGCCGGCCGCGGACAGGTACGCGCGAAGAGCGGCAAGAAGTCCCGTGGCAAGGGCACTCGCGCCGGACAGGGCGGTCGCTCCCAGGGCAATCGCACGCAGGGCGCGCGGAACAAGCAGGCGCGCTCGGGCAACGTCGCCGGGGCCCGGCCCACGGCGCGCAAGAAGCCGATCCGCAGCGCGCACCCGCCGCTGCGCACCGTCCGCGAGACCTCCGCTGGCGGTCTCGTCGTGCGCGGGCTTCGAGAGCTCGCTGAGGCCACCGCGGCCGCGGAGAAGCAGGGCACGGAGGTCGACGTCATGTCGGTCGACGCGCTCGAGGTCGCGCTCATCGGCCGGCTTGACCGGCGCGGCCGCATGTTGTGGTCGATGCCCAAGGGGCACGTCGAGGGCGAGGAGACCAACGCCGAGACCGCGCGCCGCGAGATCCTCGAAGAGACCGGCGCCAACGGCACGATCCTCGCCGAGCTCGGCAGCATCGAATACTGGTTCGTCGCCGAGGGCAAGCGCATCCACAAGAGGGTGCATCACCACGTCGTCCGCTACGACGACGGCGAACTCTGCGACGAGGACCCGGAGATCACGGAGGTCGCGTGGGTGCCGCTGCGGCAGCTGCCCACGCGCCTGGCCTATACCGACGAGCGTCGACTCATCGACAAGGCGCTGACGCTGTTGCCCGACCTCGCCACCGCGGAGGTCGCCGGCCGCAACCCCGAGGCGCGACCGGCAGAGCCGATCGACCCGGCGCGCCGTCAGGCCGATCGGGAGCGGATCGAGGCGCGGAAGGCGCGCGAGAAAGCCGCTGACGCCGCACGCCGCGATTCCCGCGAGGACCGCGGCGGCGAGAACAGGTCCGGCGAAGGCGGGCGTCCTCGGCAGCGCGGCGCGCAGGGCCAGCGCGGTCCGGCGGGACAGGGCGGCCAGGGCGGCCAGGGCGGTCCGGGTGCCTCAGGGGATGGCCGCGGCCGCTCGCGGTCCCGGCGGGGTCGCGGCGGCCGCCGGCGCGGCAACCGCGGCGGCGCCGGCCGGAACAACGGCAATGCCACTGGCAACAACGGCAATGCCCAGTTAGACAACGCCCCGCGCACCTCCGGCTCCGGTAACTCCGGCGTGAGCAGCTCCGCCCCCGGCAACAACGGCCCGGGCAATTCCGGCTCGGGCAGCACCGGCGGCGCAGCCACCTCCGACCGCACCACCAGGGACAGCGGCCGGTGACGCGGCGCGGGACGCGCGTGGGTGTGAGCCTGGTGTGCACCGCCGGGCTCGCGCTCACGCCGCTCGCCGCCCTCCCCGGGTCCGCTTTCGCGCAGGTGCCGGCAGGGGAAGGGGAGAGTTCCGCGTTCGCCCAGGCGGCGCCGGCGGTCGAAGACCCCGCCCAGGAAAACGCCGCCGGTGGCGACCCGGGCAACCCACCCGCTAGTGCCCCCGGCCCCGCACCCGCCGCGGACCCCGACTCATCCCTCCTCGCCGAGGGCTCCTCGACGGCCCGTGCCACAGCCGCGCCCGGCGCTCCCGACCCGGCGACCTCGCTCGAGCTCGGCCTCGTGCCGAACCCCGCCCCGCGATTCGCGCGCGTCGCGATCGACAAGATCACCCCCCAAGTCGCCGACGGCGCACCGGGTTCCGACGCCGTGGACGGGATCCCGCTGGTCACGGTCTCGGGGACCATTACGAACTCCACGGATCAGGCGATCAGCGACGTCTCCGTCCGGCTCCAGCGCGGCGAGGGCACCTCCGACACCTCGGCCGTCCGCAGCCAGCTCTCCGCCTCGACTGCGGCGTTCGGCGTCGCCGGTCCGGAGCACGTACTCGACGGCACCATCGCCCCAGGCGAGTCCATGGATTTCGAGATCTCCCTCCCGTTGGCCGCTGTCCGCGGACCGTCCCTGCAGATCGATACCCCGGGGGTCTACCCGCTGCTCGCCTCCGCCCAGGGCACCGTCGAGGGGCAGGGCGCGGTCGCACTCGATTCAGCGCGCACGCTCCTTCCCGTGCTGCCGAGCGCGCTGCGCCTCGTGCCCGGCTACGCGGATTCCCCCGCGGGCCGCGCGGAGCTCGGAACCGATGGCTCCTCGCAAGCGCCGGCGAAGAGCCCGGTCTCGGAGCTCACGATCGTCTACCCGCTGTCCGCGAACCCGACCCGCCGAGCGGTTCGCCCCGGCCTCGACGGGCCCTCGCCGACCGTGCACCTCACGGACGATTCGCTTCTCGGCGAGCTCGCCGCAGGCGGCAGGCTCAGTGGCCTCCTCGACGCCCTCGAGGGCGCGGAGTCCGAGCAGCCGGAGCTCAAAGACGCGGTGTGCCTCGCGATCGATCCCGAGCTCCTGCGTACGGTCGACGACATCGCCTCCGGCCAGCGCGTCGTCGTCGACGGCGCGGACGAGGCCCGTGAGATCACCGACGCCAAGGAGACCGCTTCCAGCTGGCTCGACCGGCTCCGGGCGATGGCCGGGAACCACTGCACCGTAGCGCTCCCGCCGGCGAGCGCCGACATCGACGCCGTCGCCGCCACCGGCTCCACCGCACTCGCCGATGCCTTCGGCGCGGGCGCCCGGAGCGAGATCAACCGCGTACTCGGGGTCGCCGATCCCGTCGACGCGACGATCCCCACCAAGGGCACCATCGCGCAGAGCACCCTCGATTCCATGAAGCAGGCGAGCGAGCGCCCCGCGATTGTCGCGGCGTCCGGGCTGTGCACCCCGTCCGGGGGGATCCCGCGCTCCGGGACGCACCGGCTCGAAGGCTCCGGCCAGACCGCGCTGGCCTACGATCCGTACCTCGCCACGGCGCTCTCGGCCACGGGCGCCGTCCCGGAGAACCCGCGCTACTCCGACCCTGAACAGCGCTATTGGCTCGAGTCCGACTCCGCCGAGGCCCGCCTACAGGACGCGCGGTCCGCCGTCATCGCGCCTGTTCTCGCGGACATGGCCGACTCCCAGGCCGCCTCACAGACCGACTCGTCGACAGACGACTCGGGCGACACACCGGACGCCCCCGCCGAGCAGGGCCGCAAGGTGCTGCTCATGCCGCCGTCGGTGTGGACGCTGGATGACGCCGGAGTCCGCTCCATCCTCGACACCGCCTCTTCGCAGATCACGGCCGGTCACATGCGTCCCGTCGGCCTGGCTGAGGCGCTCGCGCAGCCTCCGGCCGGCGGTGTTGACCCCACAGGCCAGGACGCCGGGGACGGCGAATCCGGCGGCGAATCCGGCGACGGCGGCGGAGACAACGGCGCCGGCGCCGCTGCCGAGCCCGTCCGCTCGGACCCCGCGCGCCTCGGCCTCTCCATCACTCCTGACACCCTCGGCGACGATTCGGCCGAGGCCTCCGGGTACGTCGCGCCCACCGCTCCCGACGGATCGCCGATCCCCGATGCCGATCCCGGGGCAGTGGACATCGGAACGATCACGCGCGTGCGGCGCGCGATGAGCAAAGTCGACGTGATCCGCCGTCTCGTCGACACCTCCGATCCCACCGCGAATTCGGCCGACGCCTTTATCGACCCGCTCCGCAGCGAAGCGCTCCGCGCCCTGTCGACAACGTTCCGGCGCGCCGGCGGTGACGGCTCGATCCGGGCCGTCGGCCTCGACGCGGGCGATCCCGCCGCCGGACCCGACACCGGGCGCCTCGCCCGGGACGCCGGGGTGGGTTCCGCGCGCCGCCTCGAGAGCGCGGCCGACGAGTCCATTGCCGCCGTCACGCTGATCCCGCCGGGCGCCGTCTACACGATGGCCTCGCCGAACTCGCCGTTGCTCCTCGTCGCGCGCAACGAGCTGCCCTTCCCCGTGCGTGTCGCGCTGCGTGTGGACACCCCGCCGGGCATGGAGGTGCAGGACCCGGGCCTCATCTCGGTGCCGGCCTCCGGTTCGCGGACCATGCAGCTGCCCGCGGAGTCGACCGAATCCGGAACGCGCACGGGGATCACCATCGCCCTCGAAAGCGCCGACGGCTACGCTCTCTCCGATCCCGTCGACGTCGAGGTGCAGACCGGGGGCTCCCGGCTCGCGTGGATCTTCGCGCTCGTCGCGGGGCTCCTCGCGCTGTTGCTCATGGCGCGCCGCTACGTCACGGTGCGCCGCGGCAAGGCAAGCGAGGGAGACGCCGAGACCGCGGCGCCCGGGGGCGAGCAGGATAGCGGCCCGGAGCCGGACCCCAGGCCCGGCCCTGGGTCCGAGCGCGGCCCCGAGCCCGACGACGGCGCCGACAACGGCGACGAACACGACAACCCATCCGACCGGCAGAGCCCGCAAGATTGGAGATCCAGGTGAGCGACGCTCCACGCAGACCCGATTTCGGCATGCGCGGAAGGCGGATGGAGGCGGGCGGCTCCGTGGTCCGGACCGCAGCTGCCCCGCCGCCCGTCTCGGAGGCCTCGTTCTCCGAGCAGCAGATCATCGCCGCGCAGGCGGCGGCGCAGGCCACCGCGCTCGCCGAGGCCCGCGCCGCCGCCCCCGCCGCGCGGCGGGCGCGCGGCATCTCCGGGGATTCGGCACGTCCGTCGTCACAGGCGCACATGCCACGCGAGGGGCACGAGCTCGGGCACGAGCACTCCCGCGATCCGAACGCACCCGCACCTGCCGCCACACCCGGCGCCGCCGCCGGTTCGGCGGAGCGGGCCGGAGGATCGTCGGGCCTCCTCGGCGCGATCGGCTCGATGGCGATCGCGAACCTCATCTCGCGGATCACTGGCTTCGCCCGCATGGTGCTGCTCCTCGCCGCGCTCGGCGGGCCGGTCGCCTCGGCGTTCAACGCCGCGAACACGCTGCCGAACATGGTCACCGAACTCGTGCTCGGCTCCGTGCTCACCGGAATGTTCATGCCCCTGCTCGCACGCGCGCAACGCGAGGACACCGACGGCGGCGTCGGGTTCATCCGCCGCCTGCTCACGGTAGCCGCGACGGCGGCGCTCGTCATCACGGTCGCGGCCGTCGCTGCGGCGCCGCTGCTCACGCGCATCAATCTCGGCGAGGGGCAGGTCAACACTTCGCTCGCCGTGGCCTTCGCCTACCTGTTGCTGCCGCAGATCTTCTTCTACGCCGTGTTCTCGGTGGCCCTCGCGGTGCTCAACAAGAACGAGGTGTTCAAGCCCGGCGCGTGGGCGCCCGTGTGGAACAACGTCATCGCCATCGCCACGCTCGTCGGCTACGTCGTCCTCGGCAGCCATATCGACGCCGACGAGCAGGTCAACGTGCTCTCGATACCGATCCTCCTGCTCGGTCTCGGCACCACCCTCGGCGTCGTCGTGCAGGCCGCGATCCTCATGCCGCCGCTGCGTCGCCTCGGCATCGGGCTGCGCCCGGAGTGGGGCATCGACTCGCGCATCCGGCAGTTCGCGCCGAGCGCCTTCGCCGGCTTCGTCTACGTGCTCGTCTCGCAGGTCGGCCTCGTGATCACCAACCACATTGGCAACTCCGCCGATGCGAGCGCCATCGCGATCTACACGAACAACTGGCTGCTCCTGCAGGTGCCGTACGGCATCCTCGGCGTCACGCTGCTCACGGCGATCAACCCGCGCCTCGCCGACAACGGCACCGCGGGCCGCGACAAGGAGGTCGTCGCCGACATCTCGCTCGGCACCCGCCTCTCGATCGCAGGTCTGTTGCCAATCGTCTCGCTCATGACGGCGTTCGGTCCCGTCATCGCGTCCGCACTGTTCGCGTACGGCCGTTTCGGCGCCGGGGACGCAGGCATCCTCGGCCAGACGCTCTCGGCCTCGGCGTTCACGATCATTCCCTACGCGATCGTGCTGCTGCAGCAGCGCGTGTTCTACGCCCGCGAAGACTATTGGACGCCGAACATCGTCATCGCCGTGGTGACGGTCATCCGCATCGTCGTCTCTCTCATGGCACCGGCCCTGGCCTCGGACCCGCGCGACGTGGTGATGATCCTCGCCCTCGCCAACGGCCTCGGCTGGATCGTCGGCGCCGTGGTGGGCTATGCGCTTCTGCGCCGCGCCCTCGGCTCGCTGAGCGGGGGAGAGGTACTCCGGTCCTCCGGCTGGGTGCTGCTCGCCTCCGTGCTCGGTTGCGCCGTCGCCGTCGGCGCCGACTGGCTCCTGCACCTCTCCGCGCTCGCCGGGGCGATCGGGCCCGCCGGCGACATCGTGCGCATGGCGATCCTCACGCCCATCGCATTCGCCGTGATCATCGCGGTGCTCATGCGTTCAGGGCTGCCCGAACTGCGGCCGCTCACGCAGCGGATTTCGGCGCTGCGCGGACGGATCGGCAGGCGGTAGCGCTCGCCGAAAGTTTCCCGGGGCAATCGGCCGCCGAAGTTTCTCGCGATCTTGCGCCTCTCCTCCGCGAGTGCAGAGGGTGCTTGCGTATCCTTGAACGGGCTCGTGCCGTGGCACCGAGAGGGTCCCGGGCTCAGCGCCCTGTGGAGCCTCGCGGGACGCGCGGCGCGCGGAGAACCAAGCGGTGAGCGGGAGCAATCAGTGGCAAGCGAAGTAGGCAACACCGGCGGCGAAAAGAACACGCCGACGCCGGAGCTCGGCCCGGGGAGCATGGTGGCCGGCGGCCGCTATCGCCTCGTCGCGCCCCACGGTGGTGCCGAGGGATTGCAATACTGGGAGGCGCGGGATACGCGCCTGGGTAGGCCCGTCGCGCTCGTTTTCGTCGATTCGGCTCCGGCCGCTGCGCCAGAGGCCGGTTCGGGCTCGGCAGCAGGCGGATCGCCGCAGGCGGCGGCTTCTTTTTCGGCTTCTTCTTCGGCTGCATCCTCGTCCAAGTCATCGAGCTCAGCCTCGACACCGTCCAGCGCGTCCGGCGCCGCTTCGACGCGCGGCTCGATCTCCTCGGCCGCGCGCATCCTCGACGAGACCCTCACGCTGTCCTCGATGTGGGCGCCGGGAACCGTCGGCATCCTCGACATCATCCGCGGCAAGGGCGGCGGGATCATCGTCGCCGAATGGACCCCCGGGCGCTCGCTTGCCGCGGCCTATCGCGACGCCGGCGCTCATCCCGCGAAGGACGCGGAGTCCCTGCGCGCGCTGGCCGAGGCCGTCGCCCACGCACACGACCGCCGCCTCGTGCTCGGCATTCGCTCTCCCGATCAGCTCCGGGTCACAGACGACGGCCTGGCCGTCCTCGCCTTCCCCGGGATCACCGCGAGCGCCTCGCGCGAGGAG
>NZ_DAINST010000054.1:0-13306 GCF_036741115.1 Dietzia sp. | reverse complement strand
CTCTACGCGTCGCTCACCGGCACGTGGCCGAGTCCGCTCCCCGAGGGGGCGGAGCAGACCGCCGTCACAGACGCGCGTCTCCCCATCGCCGAACGGGACTCCGACGGCAAGCCCGTCGACCCACAGACCGGCGGCGCGCCCGTCGACCTCTCCATGCTCTCCACACGCACCCTCGACGGCAGTAGCGTCTCCTCGGCCCAGACCGTGATCTCCTTGATCGACGCCGCAGGCCAGGGCGGTTTCGGCCCCGAGGATCCCGAGTACTTCGAGGAGTCCCGGGGATCCGGCGGAGACGCGGTCTGGGAGGAGGCCTCGGAGTCCGAGCTCGAGGAGAAGCGGGCCCGGGACCAGAACCGCTGGCTCATCATGGCCGGCGCCGGCGTCGTCGGCGTGATCGTCGTGGTCTCGCTCCTCGTCGCGTTCATGGGCGGCTTCGGCGGCAAGGACGAGGTGCCGCTCGCCGACAAGCTCGACGCCATGCAGCGCGCTCAGACGTCCTCGCGCGAGGCCGACGCCGGGGACAAGGGGGAAGACAAGGGCGGGGACAAGTCCTCCTCGGAGTCCGCGGCCCCGAGCTCCTCCGCTGCGCCGACCGGTGAGAAGCTCGACATCGCCTCGGCAACCACGTGGCAGCCTTCGACCTCCGCGGGCTCCGCAGAGAACTCTGCCCTCGCAGTGAACGCCACCGACGGAGACCCGGGGACCGTCTGGCAGACGGACACCTACGAGCAGCAGTTCGGCACGGGGCCCTCGGCGTTCAAGCCGGGACTCGGCCTCGTCCTCTCGCTTTCGAAGCCCGCCGAGCTCTCCCGCCTCGAGCTCGACTCCCCGGACCGCACGATGGCCTTCGAGGTCCGCTCAGCGCCGACCGCGAACCCTTCCTCTCTGTCCGATACCCAGGTGATCGGCAAGGGCACCGTGAGCGGTGGCAAGGCCATCGTCGACCTCGATACGAAGAAGCCCGTGGACAACGTGATCATCTGGATCACCGAGCTCGACGGATCCGCCGCCACCGGCTACCAGGCCAAGATCGGCGAGGTCGACCTGCTCGGCTCACCGGCGTAGGAATTCGGCTGGGGCCGGCTGTCGCCGTGTGGCGCGCATCCGGGCGTTTCCCCAGGGCGGACCTCGCTCGCCGGCCCGCTCCGCGAAAGTAGCGCACCCCACCGCGCCGCTCGGGGCCCTAGATTCGACCCCGTGAGCAACCCCACAGCCCTCGAAGTCCCACCTCCCCCCGCGGCATCCGCGCGCCCCGGCGCCGCCGGAGCCGTTGCACATTCCGCGGGCGCCGGCGAGACCGAATGTCCGGATATCGAGCTCCTCCGCCGTCACATAGGGGGAGACGAATCGGCTTTCGCCGCTCTCGTCCGCCGCCACTACGACGTGCTCTGGCGCACCGCCCTGCGCACGTCCGTGTCGCCGGAGGACGCCTCGGACTCCCTACAGGAGGCGCTGCTCTCGGCCGCGCGGCAGGCGCGCACGTTTCGCGGCGAGTCGGCGGTGCGCGGGTGGATGTACACGATCGTGGTCAACGCGTGCAGGGACCGGATGCGCAGAGCACTGCGGCTGCGGTGCGTGGAGCTCACCCCAGTTCTCGCCGAGCAGGTCTCGTACCGAACCCTGTACTACCAGAGCCCCGTGTGGTCGCTGGTCGTGGCCGAGGCGCTGCGCGAGATCCCCGAGGGGATGCGCAACGCGGTGATCCTCGTGGACATGTACGGCCTCACCGTTGCCGATGCCGCGTTCCTGCTCAACGTGCCGGTGGGGACCGTAAAGAGCCGGTGCACGCGCGGGCGGCGGCACCTCGCCCCACGCCTCGAGGGGATCACGCTGTCGCAGTGAGCGACCAGAACGGGCCCTGGGCGGGGTCGGAAGGGAGTCGGACCCGGCCCGGGAACAACGCCGCGGTCGCCCGTGTTGGACACTGGTGGCGGCGGGATCGCGCCGCGAGCCCGAGACCCGGGCCCGAGCACGACAACACCGCCGCCGCGCCTCCGACCTCCACACCTTAGGATCTACCGTTATGACCGATTCCGGCTTCTCCATCCAGCTCGACGCCGACGATCCAGCCGAGCCCACGGCCACCCCTTCCGGCTCGGCCGCCGATCCGGACCAGGTCCACGACGTGATCATCGTGGGCTCCGGCCCCGCTGGCTACACGGCGGCGATCTACGCGGCCCGCGCCGAGCTGGCCCCGCTGGTCTTCGAGGGCCTCGAGTACGGCGGCGCGCTCATGACCACCACGGAGGTCGAGAACTTCCCCGGCTTCCCCGAGGGCATCCAGGGCCCGGATCTCATGTCCAACATGCGCGAGCAGGCCGAGCGTTTCGGCGCCGACCTGCGCATGGAAGAGGTCACCCGCCTCGAGCTCACCGGCGAGATCAAGAAGGTCCACGTCGGCGAGGACGTCTACGCGGCCCGCTCGGTGATCCTCTCGATGGGTGCCGCCGCCCGCTACCTCGGCGTCGAGGGCGAGCAGGAGTACCTCGGCCGCGGCGTCAGCTCGTGCGCCACCTGCGATGGCTTCTTCTTCAAGGACAAGCCGATCGCAGTGATCGGCGGCGGCGACTCCGCCATGGAGGAGGCCGGCTTTCTCTCACGCTTCGGCACGAAGGTCACGCTCATCCATCGCCGCGACGAGTTCCGCGCTTCGAAGATCATGGAGGACCGCGTCCGCGCGAACGAGAAGGTGGACATCCTCACCAACAAGGTCGTCGCGCGCGTCGAGGGCGACGATGCGGGCGCCGTCCGCGCGCTCAAGCTCACCGACACCGTGACCGGCGCGGAGAGCGAGCTCGATACCGCCGCGATGTTCGTCGCCATCGGCCACGATCCCCGCTCGGGCCTCGTCTCCGGCCAGGTAGACCTCGACTCCGAGGGCTACGTGCTCGCCGGCTCCGGCGCCCAGGCCTCCGCGACCAACCTGCCCGGCGTCTTCGCCTGCGGCGACCTGGTCGACAAGCGCTACCAGCAGGCCGTGACGGCAGCGGGAAGCGGCTGCACCGCCGCCCTCGATGCCGAGCACTACCTCGCTTCCCTCGGCGCGAAGTAGCAGGTAGCTCCGTGCCCGGCCGGTTCTCTTTCTCCCGCTCGCGCGGGGATTCGGGCAATACCGCGCGCCGAGGCGGGGCCTCGGGCGGCTCGGGACCGGGCGGAGTCCCCGCCCCGGCCGGCCTCCCACGCATCGACGCCGCCGAGTTCCGCTCGCAGGTCGTCGAGGCGAGCGCCAACGCCCCGGTCATCGTCGATTTCGTCGCCCCGTGGTGCCGGCCGTGCATCGCCATGGAGCCGGTGCTGGCCGAGCTCGCGGCCCGCTTCTCGGGCGATGTGACGATGCTCTCCGTCGATATCCAGGACAACCCCGAATTGGCGGCGGACCTGCAGATTCTCTCCATCCCACTGCTCGCCGCCTACTCGGGCGGGGAGCAGGTCGCCACACTCCACGGCGCCAAACCGAAGAAGGCCATTTCCTCGTTTATCGAGTCAGTTCTGTAGGCGCACTCCGCTTTTCCCCCGGAACAGGTGGATCTGCGCGCATTCGTGCAGCTCGCGGGCCGATTCGCGTTTCTCGGTTCTGTTCCTACCGCCGGTAGCGGGTATCCTGAGCGGGGTATCGATAAAGGTCTACGGCTCTTTGCGGCTCCGTCTGCGGTCCGTCGGCCGCCCGATCCGGGTACCGCACCCGTCTCGGGATTTTCGAATAGCCGGACCACTACGGTGGGTTAACCCGTTCCTTCGCGGAGCGGGCGGCAGAAATGGGAGGGCATGGCACTTCGTCAAGGCGATAGGGGAGTCGAGGTGGCCCAGATCAGGGCTCGCCTCGCAGGTCTCGGACTGCTGCACAAACTCGATTCCGTCGGGCTCACGGAGCCCGAGGTGGGTTCGGCCACCGAGAACACTGATGCCCTCTTCGATGCCGATCTGGAGATCGCCGTCCGCGCATTCCAGCAGTCGCGCGGGCTGATCGCCGATGGGATCGTCGGACCCGCCACGGCCAACGCTCTCGCGGACACCGTCCACCAGCTCGGTTCGCGGGACATGAGCTTCGTGGTCACTCGCCCGATGGCGGGCGACGATGTCGTGACCTTCCAGCAGCGCCTCCACGAGCTCGGTTTCTACACCGGGAACATCGACGGAACCTTCGGCCCCGTTACCCACGACGCGGCCACGGAATATCAGCGCTCAACAGGCCTCACGCCCGATGGCGTCGTCGGTCCCGCAACTCTCGCCAGCCTGTCAAACCTCTCGACCCTGGTCTCCGGCGGCAACCTCAGCTCGATCGTCCAGCGCGAGCGCGCCCGCAACTCGGGCCCGCAGCTCCTCGGCAAGCGGATCGTCCTAGATCCCGGGCCGAGCGGATCGGATTCGCCGCTCACGGTGGAGACCCCGATGGGCACGGTCACC
This sequence comes from Dietzia sp., assembly GCF_036741115.1. Taxonomy (NCBI): domain Bacteria; kingdom Bacillati; phylum Actinomycetota; class Actinomycetes; order Mycobacteriales; family Dietziaceae; genus Dietzia; species Dietzia sp. Next base: position 8,902 of record NZ_DAINST010000054.1, on the reverse strand, counting down.
GATGCCCAGATCCTCTGGAACCTGGCGGAGAACCTCGCGGCGTTGATGACCCGCGCGGGTGTCGAGGTCCTGTGGTCGCGGCCGGATTCGATCCTCCCCAGCGACGACGAGCGCGCGGAGATCGCGAATTCCATGCAGGCCGATCTCCTCATCAGCCTCCGCCTCGACCGCCATCACAACCCCGAGGCCAACGGCGTAGCCGCCTTCTACTTCGGCAATTCCCTCGGCGTCGTGTCGATGATGGGGGAGGCGCTCGCCGGCTACATCCAGCGCGAGATCGTCGCCCGCACCGGCGCGCACGACAACCGTACGCACGGCCGCAGCTGGCCGCTCCTGCGCCGCACGCGTATGCCCTCGGTGCAGCTCGACCTCGGCTATGTCCACAACCAGTCCGACATGGCGAATCTGCTCGATCGAGAGGTTCGCGAGCAGGTCGTCGACTCGATCCTGGTCGGCATCAAGCGCCTCTATCTTCTCGGGGACGGCGACATGACCACCGGCACGTTTTCCGTGGACGACATCATGTCCTTCGAGGACAGGCACGCAGGCCGGCAGTGACGCCGCACGTCACAATCTAGCTCGACCACGAGAGAAGGCCCGCACCGTTATGGTGCGGGCCTTTTCCGTGCCCCAGGGGCCGAGCGCCCGGAGTGCCGAGGCTCAGCGGATCGACACGGACTTCGCCGGTCGGAGTGCGGCCTCGAAGAGCAGCTGGTCGAGCGCGTACTCGACGTCTTCCTGCCATTCGTGGTCCCCGTCGATTTCGAGGCGCAGGCGGGGGAAGTCCTCGTGGGGTCCGACGACCTCGAAGCCCCGAGCAAGGAAGAAATCGGCCATCGCCATGCAGGCAATAGGACCGCACGCGCTGAGCGCGTCCAAGCCGATGCGGTCCACCGCGTGCTCGGTGAGCCCGAAGGTCTCGATGGCCTTGACCCCTCGGCGGGCGATGTCCGCGACGACGGCGGCCAGCAGAGCGTCCCGTACGCCCTCGAGCGGCCGCCCCGCTTCGCCATCGACGGCATAGATCTCGGCGAGCACGACGGCATCTGATCCCACCTCCCCGCTGCCGAACCATGCCGTGCGGGGGACCGAGCCGGTGGGGCCGTACGTCGCGGTGCCTACCGTGCGTCCGAGATTCTCGGCGACCAGCCCGCACACGCCCCACTGGAGGAGAATACTCGACAACCATGCCTCCTTCTCGAAGACGCGATCCTCGCGGCTCGACGCCGGCGGCGCGACCGCCCCGCCGCCCGAACTACACGGCCCGCTCGAGCCGGGGTCGCCATCGGTCTGCCAGAACACGCATGCGCGGGAGTGGGTGTCGAGCCGGTCGAGCGAGAGTAGATCGACGGGGACGACGATCGTGTCGCTGTCGGCCGGATCCGCTCCGTCGCGCCCAACCTCGCTCATGCCCCTCCTTCGGACCATCCTTCGTCATACTGTCACAGTGACGTTTACTAGCCGCATCCCAGTTCACGACGCTTTCGCCGCGATTTCGGGCTCATCGGCCAGATCTATCGCTTTCCCTTGAGCATCTTGACGATGCGCTTGAGGTCGTCGGCGGAGCCGACGTCGATGGTGATCCGGCCCTTCTTCTTGCCCATCGCCACCGACACCTTCGTCTCGAATCGATCGGACAGCGAGTTCGCCACGGACTGGAGTTCGGGATCCGGCTCGGCGGGGGCCCGCCGCTTCTTCTCCTTCTCTTCGGATGCTCCGTTGGCATTCGTGAGCGCGACGATCTCCTCGGTGCTTCGGACGCTGAGCCCCTCGGCGATGATCCGCGCCGCGAGGTCCTCCTTGAGCTGAGGATCGCCTTCGAGCGAAAGGAGAGCGCGCGCGTGGCCGGCCGAAAGGACCTTGGCCGCCACCCTGCGCTGGACGGCCGGCGGAAGCTGGAGGAGGCGGATGGCGTTGGTGATCGCGGGCCGAGAGCGCCCGATGCGCTCCGCGAGCTGAGACTGGGTGACCCCGAACTCCTCGAGGAGCTGCTCGTACGCCGAGGCTTCCTCGAGAGGATTGAGCTGCACGCGGTGGATGTTCTCGAGGAGCGCGTCGCGGAGGAGGTTCTCGTCGGCGGTCTGCCTCACGACTGCCGGGATCGTCTCGAGGCCGGCCTCCTGGCTCGCCCGCCACCGGCGCTCGCCCATGATGAGCTGGTAGCGCCCCTCGCCCATATCGCGGACGACGATCGGCTGGAGGAGACCGAACTCCCTGACGGAATGCACGAGTTCGGCGAGTGCCTCCTCGTCGAAAACAGCGCGCGGCTGCTTCGGGTTGGGCTCGATCGCGGCGGGAGCGATCTCTCGGAGCACCGCGCCGGGATCGACGATCTCTGTACCCTCGTCGTTCGTAGTGATGTTGTGGTTCGGTGCCTCCGAGGCCGAAGCGGTGTCGTCGCTGCCGTCCGTGCGTGGGGGAGCGGGGCGCGGAGGGGTAGAGGGATTCCGGTCCGCGAGTGTTTCACGTGAAACACCCGGGCGTGGAGGCTTCTCCCCGCCTGCGCCCGTCCGTGGTCCGAGGATCACATCGGCCGCCGAATCCCCGAGGCTCGGACCATGGCCCTGATCCGCGGTGGGGATGAGGGCAGCAATGCCCCTCCCAAGTCCGCTCCGTTTGTTGTTGCCCGCCATTACTCTCCACCCTCGCTCGGCGCTTCTGCGCCCGTCTTCGCCATTGCTCCGTGCTCGTCGATGTACCGCTTGTTGATCTCCCGCGCGGCGTCGATATATGCGAGCGCGCCCTTGCTCCCCGGGTCGTAGTCGAGGATCGTCTGGTTGTAGCTCGGCGCCTCGGAGACCTTGATATTGCGGGGGATCACGTTCCGGAGGACCTTGTCCCCGAAGTGCTTTCGAACCTCCTCTGCAACCTGATTCGAAAGGTTCGTTCGAGCGTCGTACATCGTCAGAACGACGGTCGAGACTTCGAGGTCCTTGTTGAGAGCCTGGGTCACGAGTTCCACGTTGCGCAGCAACTGTGTGACGCCCTCGAGGGCGTAGTACTCGCACTGGATGGGGACGAGGATCTCGCGGGCCGCGACCATGGCGTTGAGCGTAAGGAGCCCGAGCGACGGCGGGCAGTCGATGAATACGTAGTCGATACCCAGCGCCGTGAGGTCCTCCGGGACGAGGACCTCGGCGAGCCTTCGCTCGCGGGAGAACATCGAGACGAGCTCGATCTCCGAGCCTGCGAGATCGATAGTGGCCGGCACGCAGTAGAGGTTCGGGTTTGTCGGGCTCTGCTGCGCGAGTTCCTGGAAGTTCTGCTCCCACAGGAGAAGGTTGTAGCTCGACGGCGTCCCCTCACTGTGGTCGACTCCGAGCGCTGTCGAGGCATTGCCCTGTGGGTCGAGGTCGATGACAAGCACCCCGAGGCCGCCTGCCGCGAGCGCCGCCGCCAGGTTGACCGCCGTAGTCGTCTTCCCGACGCCGCCCTTTTGGTTCGCGATAGAAATGATCCGCGGAGAGGAGGGCCGCTCGAAATCGAGGCCCGTCCCGTGCATGATCTCGCTCGCCTGTCGCGCAGCGGCAAAGATCGGAGTGTCGTCACTCATGCACGCGCCTTTCTCCATTCTCCTCGGGTGCTGTCGACCCTCGAGGTTTCACGTGAAACATCGATTGTCGACTTACGGCCAACGTAGTCGGACATTCGCGCTATTTGCCTTGCTTGGTCCGATCAAGCTTATCCCGCTGCCCATGTCCGCCGCGACGTGAGTGCGCCTCTGAACGTGTCGCGGTGACCAGGTACGTGGGCTCCGCCCCCGGGACCGTCACAGTGGTGGATGCCGCACCGGAAAGTCCGGCCCTCTCCATGGCCTGCCCGTCCCTCTTGAGCTCGTCGGCTGCAGATTCTCCCTTCAGGGCAACGAATGCCCCACCCGGACGAAGAAGGGGAGTGCACCACTGGCCGAGCTTCGCCAGGGGGGCGACGGCCCGGGCTGTGACGACATCCGCTCCGCCTACATCCTCCCGGATCGACTTCTCCTCGGCCCTCCCGCGGACAACCGAGATCTCGAGGCCGCGCTCTCGGAGCCCCAGGCTGTCGATCGCTTCCTCGAGGAAGATCGTCCGCCTGAGGAGTGGCTCGACCATCGTCACCGTGAGATCTGGACGGGCCAGAACGAGGGGGATTCCGGGCAGTCCGGCCCCTGATCCGATGTCGACCACACGAATCCCGCGGGCGTTCCCTTCCCGAGGCGGGTCGATAGCGGAGGCCACAGCGGTGCAATTGAGCACATGACGCGTCCACAGCCGATCCGCCTCGCGAGGACCGAGCAGGCCCCTTTCAAGTCCCGCGGTAGCGAGGAAACGCACGTACTTCTCCGCGAGGTCGGTGCGTTCGCCGAACACCTCTGCGGCTTCCGGGGGAGTGTTGGCCATGTCTTCAGTAGACCTCAATCTGTTCTCTTCGTGGGTACGCCTCTTGGATCGCCGTCTGCGAGGTGGGAACGGTCGCCGATGAACTGTCACGATGTTTCACGTGAAACACCGGAAGCCGAATAGCTACTCCGGGAAAATTACTACCCGGCGGTTTGGCTCCTCGCCGGTCGAGCTCGACGTGACTCCGTCTACTTCGGCGACGGCGTCGTGCACGATCTTTCGCTCGAACGGCGACATGGGATCGAGCGTCTGGGACTCACTGCTGTCGAGCACGGCCTTCGCCGCCTCACGCCCGAGCTCGCCGAGCGCCGCCCTTCGCTCGGCCCGCCATCCGGCGATATCGAGGAGAAGCTTCGAGCGGACGCCAAGCTCCTGCTGAACTGCCAGACGGGTCAGCTCCTGAAGTGCTTCCAGTACCTGGCCCTCGGAACCGACGAGGCTATTGAGTTCACCCCCGCCTTCAATAGACACCGATGCGCGATCTCTGACGACGTCGAGTTCGATATCGCCGTCGTAGTCGAGGATGTCGAGGAGGGTCTCGAGATAGTCGCCGGCAACCTCACCTTCCTCAACGAGCATGTCCTCCGGCGGGCTATTGGGCTCGTCCGACACCGGTCCTCCTCTCGCGATGTTTCACGTGAAACATCGGATACTCCGCGGCCCGTCCGTGCCGGGCAATGGTCCAATCATACGTGCCGTGCACGAAGGGCCCCGACCGAACGGTCGGGGCCCTTCCTGGGAATCGCTCGGCGAAGCCGGCTACCTCTTCTTCCGGTTCTTCTTCGAACCCTTTTTCTTCGCACCCTGCGGCCGCTGCCCGGGTTTGGGAGCACCACCCGGCGCCGGGGGAGTGGCCGCCTTCGACGCTCCGGCGCTCGCTTCGGCCTCTACACCCGAGCCCTTACCCTTCGAGCCCTTGGAGCCCTTCGGAGCCGAGTTCTCACCCGCTTCGCTCTTGGCCGAAGACGATTCCGGCTCCGAACCACGCTCCGCCGATCGCGCGTCCTTCTTCTCCGCGACCGCGGTGGCCGAGCCCCCGGAGGCCTTGCCTGCCTTCTTCGGGTTCACCGGCTTTACGCCTACACGCGGGGCGAGCGCATCGCGCTTCTCCTTCGCCTCTTCCTTCTTCTTCGCATCCTCGCGGTCCATCTGCCCGTAAAGGAAATGCTGCTGGCCGTAGGTCCACACGTTGTTCGTCATCATGTACACGAGGATCGCGATCGGCCAGAACGCGCCCGTAACGAGAATGCCGATGGGGAACACCCAGAGCATCATCTGACGCATGATCGCGGCCTGTGAATTGGTCGGGTCGATCGGCTGCCGCGACGACGACTGGCGGGCGTTGAAATGCGTCATCACCGACGAGATGATCATCAGCGGGATCGCGATGAGGACGATATTCAGGCGGCTGAAGTCGACGGGCTGGCCGGGATCGACGAACGCCTGGAACTGCTCAATCGGCTGCGAAACGTACGACGAGAGCGGAGCGCCGAACAGACGGGCATCGAGGAAGTGCTGGACATCAGAAGCGGAGAAGACGTAGTTCCCCGTGTTGCGCGTCTCCTCCGCCGTCATCCCAAGGGAACCGAACGAGGTACCCATGCGGTTGAACGAGCGCAGCACATGGAACAGACCGAGAAAAACGGGAATCTGGAGGAGGGCAGGAAGACAGCCGAGGAGGGGATTGAAACCCTCCTTCTTCTGCAGATTGCGCATCTCCTCGCTCATCTTGCGCTGGTCGTTCTTGTATCGCTTGCGGATCTCCTGCATCTGCGGCTGGAGTACCTGCATCTTGCGGCTGTACCGGATCTGCCGCGCCATCGGGTAAAAGAGGATGACGCGGAGGGTGAGCACGAGGAAGATCACCGAGAGAGCCCAGATCAGGCCGTTCGACTCGGGGTTCTCGACACCGGGCAGCTTCCCACCGATCCACGAGAAGATGTTGTGCCACAGCCACAGAATCCCGGAGATGGGTTTATAGATGAGGTTGTCGGTAATGACGGACATGTCGCGATTGTTCCTTGGGGCTTGGTCCGCAACTCACGGACTGGGTCGGGAGGGATTCGCTGGAGAAGGGCGGGGCTCAGGGGGAGCGGGCCGGCGGGACCGGATCCCAGCCACCGCGGGACCACGGGGCGCAGCGCAGTATCCGCCAGATCGTGAGCATCGAGCCCTTGAACGCGCCGTGCACGCGGAGGGCTTCGAGCGCGTACGCGCTACACGTCGGTTCGAATCGGCACGACGGAGGGAAAAGCGGGGAGATTCCCTCGCGGTAGAACACGACGAAAAACGTGAGGATTCGGGCAGGCACGCTGCCCACGTACGTATCGTCACGTGACATTACGTTCCACCGTTCCCTCATTGGCCGGCCGCGCACTCGCGGAGCCGGGCTAGTCCCGATTCGGGGAGTTTCCCGAGCGGGCCGCTGCCACCGTGCCCGGCGTATCCGGCAACCGGCGCCTGGCCTTCGCGGCCGCCCGCTCGGCCGCGCCGATCACTTCGGCTCGAAGCCGCTCCGGATCCGCATCCACCGCCGGGGGAAGAGCGCGCACCACGAAATCGATATCGAAGTACTCACCCGACGCCACCTCGGCGCAGATATGGCGAAGCCGCCGGCTCATCCGGTGGCGTACCACCGAATTGCCGACGGCTTTGCTCACCACGAGCCCGAAGCGGGGACCAGAGGTCCTCTCGACATCGGGCTCGTGCGCGAGCGCGTGGACGACGCAGCACGGCCGACCCGCGCGCACCCCACTCCGCATGACCGCCCGAAAATCGGACGACAGGCGGAGACGGTGCGGGGACGGCAGCACGGCGTGATCCTCGAGTATTTTGGAGCGCCGCCTCCGGACTAGGCCGAGAGGTTGGCGCGCCCCTTGCGACGACGGCCGGCGACGATGGACCGACCCGCACGCGTACGCATACGGAGACGGAAACCATGCGTCTTGGCACGGCGACGGGTATTCGGCTGGTACGTCCGCTTGCCCTTGGCCACGGCATTCTCCTTCGTTCGACCGCGACTGTATGCACAGCGCGATGCTCGCTACTTCGATACTGCTCTACTTCTCGTGCCGCCGCGGCGCGAAAACTACCTACCCGAAGCGATGAGACGCTCCCGGCCCTCGCGCACGAACGGCGGGCCGTGCACACAAACTGGCACGACAGACTGTTCAAGATTACTCGGACCCTGCGATTTTTCACAAACCATGTGATTCCCAGGCGCCACACGAGGCATAAACTCCCAGGAGCCTGTGACCATTGTGACGACACGCCGAAACCGGCGTCGTTGACTTCCGTAATCCACTGGTTCTAGAACCTTGCCCCGGCGCGATCAGGGTTGTTAACGTTACGTCTCACACGCGTTGGCCCCGGGGGGCTGCAAGCCAGGCCACACGTCCCGGCAACTCCGAGTAAGCCCCTCCCGCCACCCGCGAACCACCCTCTCGGGTACGGGCTGGGAGCGCACTTTTCGGCGGGCATACCCTGCTGCGGGGTGCCGGGGGACTTCGCTACTCAATACCACCCGTGTATTTCCACACCTGTGGACAAGTATGTGGAAATGCAGGTACTCGTACTGCCCATCCTGTGGATGGCGCGTGCGCTAACCTTGTCTGGTCCATGACGTCTGCGCCGAGAAAGGAGACACCAACCATATGTCTCCTGAGTTGGACACCGTCTGGACAACGGTCGTCGACGAGCTCACCACGGGCGCACCGGATTCCGGTATCCCGCCGCTCACCCGACAGCAACGAGCATGGTTGTCGCTGGTCAAGCCCATCGCCTTCACCCAGGGCTTCGCGATGTTCGCCGCCCCGAGCCAGATGGCGCGAGACAATATCGAGGGCGACCTGCGCACCCGGATCACCGCCGCGATGTCGCGCCTCCTCGGCGAAGAGGTGGACCTCGCGGTCCGCATCGACTCCTCGCTGGAGTCGGACCTCCCGGAGATCCGCCGCACGGTCCCGCCGATCCGCGAGAACTCCCACGCCGATCAGCAGCCGGCCGAGTACCGCAACGGCGCCGCACACCAGGACGGTTCACCGTCCCACTCGGAGAACGACTCCTCCCCGGCGGACAAGCTCGAGGCCGATCGGCGAGTCGAGCGCGAGCGCGATCTCCACGTACCGGAGAACGACGAAGCTCTCGCGGCCGTGGTCAGCAACAACGACCTCAACCCGCGCTACACATTCTCGGCGTTCGTCACCGGCAGCTCGAACAGCTTTACCCGCGCCGCGGCGCTCGCCGTCGCGGAGGCGCCGGCCTACGCCTACAACCCGCTCTTCATCTACGGCGAGTCGGGTCTCGGTAAGACCCACCTCCTCCACGCCATCGGCCACTACGCGCTCAACATGCAGCCGGGCCTCAAGGTCAAGTACGTCTCCACCGAGGAATTCACCAACGACTTCATCAACTCGGTGCGCGACGGCCGGCAGAACATGTTCAAGAAGCGCTACCGCGAGGCCGATATCCTCCTGGTCGACGACATCCAGTTCCTCATCGGCAAGGAGCAGGTGCAGGAGGAG
>NZ_DAINST010000053.1:0-23176 GCF_036741115.1 Dietzia sp. | reverse complement strand
GCAGATGTGACAGAAGTAGATCAAAGTTGTTTATTGTGCTTCTGTGACTCATGTGATTAAAGTGACTGGTGTTGCTGTGGTGATTCAAACCGCAGGGTGCGCGCCACAACACGGAGCGCATCGCACACTCCCGCTGCCGCAATGACCTCAACCATCGGAAGGAACACGCACATCATGCGAGCTCGCTTCATTCGCTCCCAGGGTCGTGTCGCGACCCGAGGCCGGTTCTTCGTCCCCGTCGCCGCTGCCGCCGCCGTCGCACTCGCGGCGGGCACGGTCGTCGCCGTCAATCCGTTCGAGGACGGATCCGATGTCGCGCTGTCCGCCGAGACCGGCGCGCAGTTCGGCTCCGCCCAGATCGGTTCCGGCGCGTCCGCCGGGGCCGCCTTCTTCCTCGGCCAGGCGGTCGACCTCAACATCAAGCAGCTCGCGCACAACGCGGGCCTGGACCTCTCCTGGGCCCTCAACGCCGATGGCAGCTTCAAGGAGGGCGTCGTTGTTTCCGGCCTGCCCACCGGGCTGGACATCGACCTGACGACCGGCGTGATCTCCGGAACCCCGACCGCGAGCGGTTCCTACACGATCAAGGTCTCGTTCGAGGGCCGTACCGTTAGCATCCCCGTGGTCGTCGGCACCCAGGACGCGCTGAGCTTGCTGCAGACCGGCGACTTCAACGGCGCCATCGAGGCCGTCCTCGGCTCGCTGGGCAACGGGACCACCAGCTCGAACACGACGACCACCGGCACCGAGGGCACCGTCGGTACCGAGGCCACCGGTGAGGGCAACGGGCAGGTCAATGTCCAGTCGAGCGGTTCCTCCACCCCGGGTGGCTCGCTTGGCGAGGCGGTCCCGTACCTCGCCGTCACGGGCGCGCTCCTCCTCGGGCTCGCCGCGGCGGGCACCCTCGGCGCCGGCTCCACGGCCCCGGGCGGCACGCTCAACGCCGGCTCCAACGGCAGCACCGGCGGGACCAACGGCGGCACGAACACCGGCTCGAACGGCTCCAACGGCTCCACCGGGTCGAACGACTCGACGGTCCCCGGCGGCAGCCTCGGCTCGAGCAACGCCAAGCCCACCGCCCCGGCGAAGACGGCCCCCGGGCCCGAGGTCAACAACGGCCGAGGCTAAAAGAGACCGGAAACGGTCAGGCGGTAGCGTCGCGGCAGCGGAAAAGCGATGGCCGAGCCCCGCGGGGCTCGGCCATCGCCCTGTTTCGGGCTGGTTCGAGACAGTCGCGTTGCGTGAACCGGGCGGCGATTCTCGTCCGCCTGCGGGACCGAGATGCGGCAAATGTAGAGTCGAGGCCGTCGAATCACGGCCCTCTGGGGCCGTGAGCCGGTAACCGAACCGGGCCCGAAAGCCGACCTCGAGAGGACGATCACCATCGCCGCCACCCCGCGAGTCCGCTCCCGCCTCCGCCGCATCGCGTCGGGGAGTCTCGTCATCGTCGGCCTCGCCGCGACCGGGGTCGCCGGGGCGCTCACGCCCGAAAGCGGCCTCGAGCGCGCCAAGCCCGTGATCAACGCCGACGTCGCGAACTCCCAGCCGCCGACGCAGTCGCAGACGCCGGCTCCGACGTCGGCCGACGGGCGGTAGGCGAGTCGCAAGGCTGCCGGGCCACCCGATTGCCGGAGCCGGTGGCCCTAGGGGGAGCTCCCGCTAGCCGAGGAGAGCTGCGATCACGAAGCCGAGGGACGTGGCGATCGCCCAAGCGAGGAGCGCCATGCCCGCCTTGCCCAGCGCGGGCACCAGATCGGCGCCCATCGCGCGCGAGCGCACCGGCTTGTTCCCGGCCCACGCGACGGGCAGGGCCAGCACGCCGAGCAGCGCCCACGGCGTGGCGAAGGCGAGGATCACCGTCATGAGGAGGGGGACGCCCAGCCCGAGCACGGCGCACATCCCGCGCGTGCCCGGGTCGCCGAGGCGGACGGCGAGCGTGATCTTCCCGGCCTCCGCGTCCGAGGGGATGTCGCGCAGGTTGTTGATGAGGTTGACGTTGGCCGAGAGCGCGCCCACAGCCACCGCCGTGGGCAGCGCCGCCCACGACAGGCTGCCGAGCTGCACGAACTCGGTGCCCATCGCCGCGACGAGCCCGAAGAACACGAACACGGCGACCTCGCCGAGCCCGCGGTAGCCGTATGGGTTCTTCCCGCCGGTGTAGAACCACGCGGCGAGGACGCAGCAGATCCCGATGAGGATGAGCCACCATGCGCTCGCGAGCGACAGCACGATCCCCGCGACCCCGGCGACGCCGAAGGCGACGAATGCCGCGCGTTTGACGGCGTCCGGCCGCGCGAGCCCCGAGCCCGTGAGCCGAAGCGGGCCGACGCGCTCGTCGTCCGTGCCGCGGATGCCGTCGGAGTAGTCGTTGGCGTAGTTGACCCCGATGATGAGCGCCCACGCGACGACGAGCGCGAGCAGCGCCTTCCACCACACGAAGCCGTCGGCGAGCGCGGCGACCGCCGAGCCGGTGATCACGGGAGCGAACGCATTTGGCCACGTCCGCGGCCTGGCGCCCTCCAGCCATTGCGCGACACCGGCGCCTTCGTGGGCGCGCTCCGCGGCACCGGCGGCCTCTCCGGCCGCGACGCCGCCTGCTGCGGGATCGTTGTCTTCAGGGGTTTCGCCTCGGTGTTCTGTCACAGGCCTATTGTCGCACCCTCGCCTCGACGAGCTTGCGATCGATCTTCCCGTTGCCCAACAGCGGCAGAGCGTCGACCCACTCGAAGCGCGCCGGGGAGGAGTGCGCGCCGAGGCGCTCGCGGACCCACGTCGTCATCTCGTGTGGGCCTGGTTCGATGGTCTGGCCGCTCGACCGCTGGATGACGGCGACAAGCCGCGAGCCCAATCGCGGATCGGGTTCGCCGACCACGACGGCCTCGCCGACGGCCGGATGCTCGCGGAGTGCGGCCTCGATGACCTGCGGAAGGATGGTGAGCCCGCCCACCGAGATCGCCGCGTCGAGCCTGCCGAGGATCCGCAGCTCGCCGACGCCCTCGGAGAGCACGCCGGCATCGTCGGTGCGGAACCAGCCGGGCTCGGCGAAGGCGGGATGGCCGGGGGCGTTGCGGTAGCCGGAGGCGACGGTGGGGCCGCCGAGCCAGACGCGCGAGTCGGCGTCGATGTGGACTTCCGTGCCCGCGAGAGGGACGCCGTCGTAGACGCAGCCGCCCGCGGTCTCCGAGGAGCCGTAGGTGCGGACCACGGAGATGCCCGCTTCCGCCGCGCGCTCGAGGAGCTGCGGATCGCTAGCCGCACCGCCGAGGAGGACGGTGTGGAAACGGGCGAGCGCGGCGATCGGCGCGTGATCGGGGTGGTCGAGGATCTTGAGCAGCTGGCCGGGCACGAGCGAGGTGTAGAGGGGGGTGTCGGTGCCCGCGGCGGTCCCGGAGGCGGACTCGAGCGCGCGTACAGCGGCGGGGAGCGCGGCGGGATCGAAGCCCGCAGAGACGTCGAGCACCTCGGGCGGGGCGCCGGCCGCGAGCGCGCGGAGCACGACCTGCATGCCGGCGATGTGATGCGCGGGGAGCGCGAGCAGCCAGCGGCCGGGTCTGGCGAGCCGCTCCTCGGTGGCCTCAGCGGAGGAGCGCAGGGCGCGGAGCGGGAGCATCGCGCCCTTCGGTGTGCCCGTGGAGCCGGAGGTCGCCGCGATGAGCGCGGTGTCCCCGGGGAGCGGGGCGAGCTCCCCGGCCCGGGGTGCGGCGGGGTCCGAAGGCGCGTCGTCCGGGCGGAGCGCCTCGACGAGAATCCTGCGGCGCACGGGATCGGCCGCCGGAACGGGGAGGAGCGCGGGGCCCTCTCCGTCGAGGAGCGCGCGGAGCGCCGGATAGATCTCCGCCACCGCCGGGCCGTCGGGGACCACGAGGGTGTGCAGGAGTCTAGAGATCGGTTCCGTCCTCTACGTCGATGTGTGAATCGGTGTCGTCCTCGCCCCACGAGGGCGGGAAGCCCTGCTCGGTGAGGTGGGAGCGGAGGAGCTCGAGGTCCCGCTCGCCGGGCAGCTCGTTGACGTGCCGGGTGATCGCCACCGCGACGTCCGCGCGGCTCGGCTGCAGGTCGCCGGAAGCGAGGAGCTCATCGGCGATCGCCGCGATCTCCGTCTCGTTGAGCACTCGTTGCAGGCCGTTCTTCGCGGGCTGCGGGAGGTCGTCCTCCGAGCGTCGTCCGGCCGGCGATCCATCCGTGGCGTTCTCGTCTTCCCCGGTGCCCGGCGCAGCGCCGACCGGGGCGGCGGACAGCCAGCCGATCACGCGCGAAAGGTATTCCCGAAGAGGCACGACATCACGATAGCCGCGCGCGGGGGCCGCAATGTGCGAATGCCCCGAACTCCCAGGCAGGGGGATCGCCGCAAGCGGCCGAGCTCGCCACTTATGGTGCAAGACTACCGTTTTCGACCCCGAATCGAGCTGCGCCGATCAGTAGTAGTACGGGAACTGATCCCACTGCGGATCGCGCTTTTCGAGGAACGAATCGCGCCCCTCGACGGCCTCGTCGGTCATGTACGCCAGGCGCGTCGCTTCCCCGGCGAACACCTGCTGGCCCATGAGTCCGTCGTCGGTGAGGTTGAACGCGAACTTGAGCATCCGCTGTGCCGTCGGCGACTTCGAGTTGATCGCCCGCGCCCACTCGAGCGCGACATTCTCGAGCTCGGCGTGGTCGACGACCTCGTTGACCGCGCCCATCACGTGCATCTTCTCGGCGTCGTAGGTGCGCCCGAGGAAGAAGATCTCGCGGGCGAACTTCTGCCCGACTTGCTTGGCGAGGTATGCCGAACCGTAGCCGGCGTCGAAGGAACCCACGTCGGCATCGGTCTGCTTGAAGCGCGCGTGCTCGCGGGATGCGAGGGTCATGTCGCACACCACGTGCAACGAGTGCCCGCCGCCCGCGGCCCAGCCGTTGACCAGGCAGATCACGACCTTCGGCATCGTGCGGATGAGCCGCTGTACCTCGAGGATGTGGAGGCGACCGCCCTCGGCCTTGACCCGCGCCTCGTCGACCTTGTCGGCCGTCGCGGCGGCGACGTCGGAATCGTGCGACGTCGAGTACTGGTACCCCGAGCGACCGCGGATCCGCTGGTCGCCGCCGGAGCAGAACGCCCAGCCGCCGTCCTTCTCCGAGGGGCCGTTGCCGGTGAGCAGCACGGTCCCCACGTCGGGTGAGCGGCGCGCGTGGTCGAGCACGCGGAACAACTCGTCGACGGTGTGCGGGCGGAACGCGTTGCGCACCTCGGGGCGGTCGAAGGCGATGCGGACCGTGCCGTCGGCGCGCTCCGTGCCCACGTGGCGGTGATAGGTGATGTCCGTGAGGTCGTCGAAACCGGGGACCTCCCGCCACTGGCTCGGGTCGAAGGGCTGCGTGGCCGTGGCGTCGTCGGGGTTGCTCATGTCGCTCACGTTAGCGAACTACCGTGGTGGCCATGTCCGCCGCTGCCCACGATCATTCGCACGCATCAGACGAGCGGCGGGGGCCGGCCACCGCGCCATTGCCGCCGCTCGTCGATGTCCTCGACCGCGCGCGGGTGGTCGCGCTGCCCATGCGGGTGCGCTTCCGCGACGTCACCGAGCGCGAGGCGATGCTCGTCGAGGGCCCGCGGGGCTGGGCGGAGTTCTCGCCCTTCCCCGAATACGGCGATGCCGAGGCGGCGAGTTGGCTTCGCTCGACGCTCGAGATGGGCTGGTCCGGGGCGCCCGCGCCGCTGCGCGCGTCGGTGCCAGTCAATGCGACGGTGCCCGCGGTGCCGCCCGCGGAGGTCGCCGGCGTGCTCGAGCGCTTCCCCGACTGCCGCACGGTCAAGGTCAAGGTCGGGCCCTCGCGCACCACTCCCTCCTCTCTGGATGACGACGTGGCGCGCGTGTCCGCAGTACTGGACGCGATCCCCGGGGCGCGCATCCGGACGGATACCAATCGAGCCTGGTCGGTGGGGGAGGCGTACGCGGCGGCGAAGGTCCTCGGCCGGGTCGTCGCCGAGGCGGGCGGAATTTTCGAGTACCTGGAACAGCCGTGCGCCACGGTGCCGGAGCTTGCGCAGCTGCGCGCAGAGATCGCCGCGGGAGCCGAGCGCGGGGAGATCGTCGGCGGGACGCTGCCGGGCGGCGCGATCGCGGTGGCCGCCGACGAGTCGATCCGGCGCGCGGAGGACCCGCTGCTCGTGGTGCATGCGGGCGGCGCGGATCGCGCAGTGGTCAAGGCGCCGCCGCTCGGCGGACCGCGCCGCCTGCTGGGGATCGCTGCGGAGCTTCGCGGTCTCGGCCTGGACGTAACCGTCTCGAGCGCCCTCGATACCGCCGTCGGCATGGGCGCGGGCCTGGCCGCCGCGGCGGCGCTCCCGGATCGCGAGGACGGCACGATTGCGGCCTGCGGTCTGGGGACCGGCGGATTCTTCGCCGAGGATGTGGTCGCGGCGCCGCGGGCGATCGAGGGCGGCGAGCTCGATGCCGCGCCCGTGATCCCGGACGAGGCGCGGCTCGCTGGGCTGGCCGCGGCCGACGATCGCCGGGACTGGTGGATCGCGCGGCTGCGCCGATGCTACGACGTGCTCGCCGGGGAAGCCGCGTCGACGACGTAGGCGCAAGACGCCCCCGGCCGAATCGGCGGAAAACGGTGCGGACCACGAGCGCCAGCTCCAGCCCGCGCGATCCGGCGGAAATCCACGAGCGCCAGTGTCGATTCACGTGCTGCGTCCGCTCGTGGCTCGACAATCTCGTAGGCGGAAATTCTGCCAGTCTCGCAGGGTGGGATTCGGCGGTTTAGACCGTCTGGGTTCCGGAGTCTTGGGCGCCCGAGTCCTGCGTGCCCGCGGTGCCCCGCGACGAATCGCCGGGCGCCGTGACATCGGGAAGGCCCGCTCCGCCCTGAGGGAGACCCTGCGGTAGACCCTGCGCGGGATCGGTGGCTGCGCCGTCCTGGCTCGCCTGCCCGGCGCCTGGAACCCCGCCGGGGAAACCAGGGAACTCGCCGCGCGGCCCGCCGTGGCCGAAGCCGTGGCTGTTCCCGCTGTTCAGGGATCCCTGCGGGATGGTCTGCGCGGCGGCGACCCCGGCGCCGGCGGCGATGCCCAGGGCGAGGACGGCGCCGACCGCCGTCTTGCGCCCGGACCAGCGCACGGGGGTGCGTGCGGGCGATGTCGCGGGGCCGGAGGATCCGGATACGTCCGGCGTCACATGGGGATGCTCGTTCGAAGAGGGGGAGGGGGATGAGGTGTCCATGGAGCACAGGATGGGACGCGAACCTTGAGCGGGACTGTGAGCGCCCTGGGGCATAGCGTGTAAACGGGAGCGAAACGGACGCCAAGTGATTCCCACGTGGCGCCGGGCCTCTACACAGGATGGGCACAGCGCGGCGGGCGAGGGTACTCGCCATGACCACTCTGACCGCCGACCACGGCTCTTCGACTCCCCACGACACCCCTCCGCACTCGCCGCCACGAAGGAAACGCGGAGGCGGCGACCCGCCTTGGACCCGCGTGGCGCTCGCCGCGCTGCTCCTCGGCACCGCCGTCCTCTACTTCTGGAACCTCTCCGAGAACGGCTGGGCGAACTCCTTCTATTCGGCCGCCGTGCAGGCCGGCTCCGAATGGTGGAAGGCGTTCTTCTACGGTTCCTCGGACGCGGCGAACTCGATCACAGTGGACAAGCCGCCGGCCTCGCTGTGGCTCATGGCGCTGTCGGTGCGGCTGTTCGGGCTCCACTCGTTCGCGATCCTCCTGCCCGAGGTCCTCCTCGGCATCGCGACGGTGTACGTCGTGTACCGGACGGTGCGCCGCTACTTCGGCCCAGGCGCCGGGCTGCTCGCCGGCTTCGCGCTGGCGATCACGCCAGTCGCGGTGCTCATGTTCCGGTTCAACAACCCCGATGCGCTCCTCGTCTTCCTCATGACCCTCGCGGCGTGGGCGACCCTCCGCGCGATCGAGGCCACGGGGCGCCGCGGCGTCTGGTGGATGACGGCGGTCGGCGCGATCCTCGGCCTCGCCTTTCTCACGAAGACGCTGCAATCGTTCCTGGTGATCCCGTTCTTCGGCATCGCCTACCTCGTCTGCGCGAACTCGACGTTCCGCACCCGGGTCATCGGCTCCGTGGCCGCGATCGCCGCGCTCCTCGTCGGCGCCGGCTGGTGGATCGCCATCGTCGAGCTCGTGCCCTCTTCCGCACGGCCCTACGTCGGCGGCAGCCAGAACGACTCGTTCCTCGAGCTCACCTTCGGCTACAACGGCCTCGGCCGGATCAACGGCAACGAGACCGGCTCCGTCGGTGGCGGGATGCCCGGCGGCGGCGACATGGCCGGCGGAATGCCGGCTGGCGGACCCGGTGGCGGCGCCGGCGGCGGCATGTGGGGCGGCACCGGCATCTGGCGGATGTTCGACTCCGAGCAAGGCAGCCAGATCTCGTGGCTCATTCCCGCGGCGATCATCCTCCTCGTGGCCGCGCTGTGGTTCCGCGGTCGCGCACCCCGTACCGACATGCGCCGCGCCGCCCTCATCGTGTTCGGCGGCTGGTTCCTCGTGACCATGGCGACCTTCAGCTTCATGTCCGGCATCTTCCACTCCTATTACACGGTGGCGCTGGCGCCCGCGATCGCGGCGATCGTCGGCATGGGCGCCGCCGAGGCCTGGCAGCGCAGGGACCGGCTGTTCGCCCGGATTGTCCTCGCGGCCGCGGCGCTCGCCGTCGGGATCTGGGGCTTCGTGCTCCTCACGCGCGTCGAGGACTACGGCGACTGGCTCCGCATCCTAGTGCTCGCCACGGGCATCGCTGCAGCGCTCGGCCTGCTCGTCATCGACCGGCTTGCGCGTCTCGTGGTGACGGCGGTGCTCGTCCTCGCCGTGGTCTCCGGCTTCTCCGGACAGGCGGCATACGCGGTCTCCACCGTCTCCCACTCGGTGACGGGTTCGATCGTTTCCGCCGGCCCGTCGTCGATGGGCGGCCCCGGCGGCGGCGGAATGCCCGGCGGTGGCCCCGGCGGGATGCCGGGAGGAATGGCCGGCGGGGCGCCTGGTGCGGCCGGCGGTACGGGCGGCACGGGGAACGGCGCCGGCGCCGGCGCCGGCGCTGCGGGTGGCGCCCAGGACGGTGTGCCCGGCGGCACGGGCACCACCGGCACCACCGACGGTGCGGCCGGCGGCTCGCGCGGCGGCGGCATTGGCGGGCTCCTCGAGTCCGAGGCCCCGAGCCAGGAGGTCGTCGACGCCCTCGAGGAGAACGCGGACCAGTTCACCTGGGTCGCCGCGGCGGTCGGCAGCATGAACGCCTCCGGCCTCCAGCTCGCCACCGAGGACCCGGTCATGGCGATCGGCGGATTCAACGGCTCCGATCCCAGCCCGACCCTCGAGGAGTTCCAGCAGTACGTCGCGAATGGCGAAATCCACTACTTCGTGGGCAGCGGCGGAATGGGCGGAAACCAGATGGGCGGATCCAACGCCTCATCCGAGATCAGCCAGTGGGTCGAGGCGAACTTCACCGAGGTCACCATCGGCACCCAGACGTTCTACGACCTCACCGCGCCGATCCACAACTGAAAAGGAGGACAACCGTGAACCGCAAAGGCAACCCCGCCCCCGAGCGCCGAATCGAGACCGCCCGGGGCACGCTCGTCCTCGACGTCGTCGTGCCGGTGCTCAACGAGGAACACACGGTCGCGGCGTGCGTCCGGCGGCTGCACCGCCACCTGGTGGACACCTTCCCCTATCCCTTCCGGATCACCATCGCGGACAACGGCTCCACGGACTCCACCCGGGCGATCGCCACGGCGCTGGAGAGCGAGTTCCCCGGAACCGTGCGCCTCGAGCGGCTCGAGGAAAAGGGGCGGGGCCGCGCGCTCAAGTACGTGTGGTCCCGCTCGGAGGCGATGATCCTCGCCTACATGGACGTCGACCTCTCCACCGACCTCGACGCCTTGTGGCCGCTCCTCGCGCCGCTCATGTCCGGGCACTCCGATCTGTCCATCGGCACCCGCCTCCACCGCTCGTCCAGGGTGGTGCGCGGAACGACCCGCGAGTTCGTCTCGCGCTGCTACAACGCCGGGCTCTCCGTCGCCATCGGTGCCGGGTTCACCGACGCGCAGTGCGGGTTCAAGGCGATCCGCGCGGACGTCGCCGCCGAGCTGCTTCCGCTCTGCGAGGACAACTCGTGGTTCTTCGACACCGAGCTGCTCGTCCTCGCCGAACGCAGCGGGCTGCGGATCCACGAGGTCCCGGTCGACTGGTACGACGATCCGGACTCGCGCGTCGACGTCGTCGGCACCGCGCTCGACGACATCAAGGGCGTCCTCCGGGTGCGCAGGGCGCTGCGGCGCGGGGACCTCCCCGTCGACGACATCCGCGCCCGACTCGGCCGCACGATGCCCTCGGCACAGACCGGCGGCCAGGTGATCCGCTTCGCGGTCGTCGGGGCGTTCACCACCGTGCTCCACCTCGGCGGCTTCGCGCTCCTCGGCGTGCTGGACATCCTCCCGGCGCAGTCGGCGAACCTCGTCGCGCTGCTCCTCGCGACGGTCATCAACACCTCGCTCAACCGCTCGTGGACGTTCAACGTCGTGTCGCGGCGGGGCGCCGTGTGGCACCAGCTCCAGGGACTCGTGATCCTCGGGATCACCTGGGTGCTCACCGCCGGCGCGCTCGCCGTCCTCGCCTCCGTGTGGCCGGGGGCGCCGACCCTGGTCCAAACGGTCACGGTGGGCGTCGGGACCATCCTCGCGACCGTCGCAAAGTTCGCCGTCATGCGCCGCTGGCGGAGCGTCGACGTCAACGGCAACGGCAACGGCAACGGCAACGCGAACGGCGAAGGCGGCGTGCGCTTCGAGAGCCCAGACGAGGAGTTCGAGGCCCCGGTCGCCGCGCCGCAGCAGCCGGGCCGGGGCGGACCCGAGGACGGCAGGGACCGAGAGGGCGCGCAGGCCGACTGGTCGGTGCGGAGCTCCGCCGTCAGGTGAAGACGATCGTGCGACGACCGTCGAGGAGCACACGCGATTCCGCGAACCACGTGACCGCCTGGCGGAGCGCCCGGCATTCGGTGTCCTGGCCGATCGCCCGGAGCTCCGCCGGCGAGCGCGTGTGGTCGACGCGTGCGACCTCCTGCTCGATGATCGGCCCCTCGTCGAGATCGGCGGTGACGAAATGGGCGGTCGCGCCGATCTGTTTGACCCCGCGCTCGTGGGCCTGCCGGTACGGGTTCGCGCCCTTGAATCCCGGGAGGAACGAGTGGTGGATGTTGATGCAGCGCCCCGCGAGCGCCGAGGAGAGCTCGGGGGAGAGGATTTGCATATAGCGGGCGAGGACGACGAGCTCGATGTCGTGCTCGTCGACGGCCTCGAGGACCCGGGCCTCGAAGGCCTCCTTGTCGCCGGGGCCGGAGATCGGGAGGTACTCGAAATCGACACCGTAGAACTCGGCGATAGGCCCGGCGTCCGGGTGGTTGGCGAGCACGAGCGGCACGTCGATGGGCACGTAGCCGCGGCGGCGCTGGAAGAGCAGGTCGTTGACGCAATGCTCCTCCTTCGAGGCGAGGAGCAGCGTGCGGCAGCGGCGCCCGGCGGCGTCCACCTCGAACTCGATGTCCCGTGCGGAGGCGACCTGGGCCAGCGCGCCACGCACCTCCTCGGCCGTGGCCGGTGCCGAGACCTGCACGCGCATGTAGAAACGGCCTCGCTCGGCATTGACGAACTGCTGGCTCTCGGTGACATTCCCGCCGAGGCCGAGCAGCGCGCCCGTGATGTCGTGGACGATCCCGGGACCGTCCGGGCAGACGAAGGTGATCACGTACTCGCCGCCCGCGGCCTTATCCTCCGGGCCGCCCTTGCTTTCGCTCATGGGCTCCGATGGTAGGCGACACTTTGCGCGGGGATGCCGAGGCGATCCGGCTACCCTGATGACGATGATCAACGCACGTTCCGCCCCGTCCACGGCCCAGGCGCGCGTCGTCGTCGACGAACTCCTGCGCCACGGGGTCCGCGACGTCGTCCTGTGCCCGGGATCGCGCAACGCACCGCTCGCCTTCGCGCTGGCCGAGGCGGCCGCGGCCGGGCGCGTTCGCCTGCACGTGCGGATCGACGAGCGCAGTGCCGCCTACCTCGCGCTCGGGCTGGCGCGCGGCTCGAGAATGGTCGTGCCCATCGTCGTCACGAGCGGTACCGCCGTCGCCAACCTCCACCCCGCGATCGTCGAGGCGCACGAGTCCGGCACGCCGCTCCTCGCCATCACCGCGAACCGCCCGCCGGAGCTGTGGGGGAGCGGCGCGAACCAGACCATCGCGCAGGTCGGGATCTTCGGCGAGCACGCGCCGTGCGTCCAGCTCGGCGTCGCCTCCGAGCCGGGCGGGCCCGAGGCACACCAGCGGTGGCGCGCCCAGGTGGGAAGGGCGGTCTTCCTGACGGCGGACGCCGCCCCTCAGCCCGTGCAACTCGATATCCCCTTCCAGGTCCCGCTGGTCCCTACGTCCGGGGACGAGTCGTGGACGGGCGAGACCGCCGGCGGCCGCACGGGCACGGCGCCGTGGATCTCCACCGCCGAGCCGGGCGGGATCCGCGAACTCCTCGCCGACGCCCGCACGGCCGCATCGGTCTCCAACCCTCGCGGCGCGGATTTCGGCGCAGGGACGCGCACGCTCGTGGTCGCGGGCTCAGACGCCCCCGATCCCGGCGCGCTGGCCGCGCTGCCGACGATCGCCGAACCCGGCGCCGTCCGCCCCCTCCACCCCGTGCACCCGCTCGCGGCGGAGCGGCTCGAGCCCGACAGGATCGTCGTGCTCGGCCGGCCGACGCTGCAGCGCTCGGTCCTCGCGCTCCTCGCGCGGGCGGACATCCAGATCTTCGCGGTGCCCGGGACGTCGCGCCGCTGGTTCAATCCCGGATCGGCGCCGCAGGTTCGGCTCGGCGGCATTCCCGCGCCTCCGGCCGGCGGCCGGTGGAGCGTCGACCCGGCGTGGCTGCACACCGTCGACGATGCGTCGGGGGCCGCCGCGGAAGCGGTGGCCGCGGAGATCGACAGGACGGAGGCGGGGGAATCCGCGCCCACGGGGCTCGACGTGGCGTCCGTCGTCAGCCGGGCGGTGCGGGCGAGCGACGTGCTAGTCGTCGGCTCGTCGAACCCGATCCGCGACATCGCGCTCGTGCACGGGCTGCCCGCCGGGGCGCGGGTGTTCTCCAACCGCGGGGCTGCGGGGATCGACGGCAATATCGCCGCGGCGATCGGCGTGGCTCTTGCGGTCGAGGGCGAGGATGAGGACGATCGCGAGCGCGAGACCGCGCTGAGCGCAGGCCGCACCATCGCGCTCGTCGGGGACCTCACATTCCTCCACGACGCCGGGGCGCTGCTCATCGGGCCGGGCGAGCCGCGGCCGCGTGATCTGACCATCGTCGTCGCCAACGATTCCGGCGGTGGCATCTTTTCCCTCCTCGAGCAGGGCGATGCTCGGCTCTCCGCGCACTTCGAGAGGGTCTTCGGCACGCCGCACGAGGCGTCGATCGGCGAGCTGTGCGCGGGCTACGGAGTGCCACACGAGCTCGTCGACCTCGCCGGACTCGAGGAGGCGCTCGGCGACGCTGCCGCAGCCGGCGAAGGAACAGGCGGGGCGACAGGCGATGCCACCCGCGCGGAGCCTGCGGGCATTCGCGTCCTCGAGGTCCGCACCTCGCGCGCGGACCTGCGCGAGCGGCACGGCCGGATCGGGGGCTGGTAGGTGGCCGGCAAGCGCGCGCAGCGGACGCTTCTCGTGGTGCGGCATCTCTCCGCGGTCGTCGGCATCCTCGTGCTCTGTGGCGCGCTGCTCCTCGCCGCCGCAGTCGTCATCGACGACAAGCGGATCGACGCCGACCGCGCCACAGCCACGGCGCTGGTCACCGAGGTCTCCCCGCGCCGCGCCGCCGTGGCGTTCAACACCGAGAACGGCCAGCACGTGCGACCGCCCGCTGGCGTGTTCTTTCCGACGGGTCTGGGCGCGGGGCAGCGGATCCAGGTCGACTACCGGCGCGCGAACCCCTCGCTGGTCCGGGTCTCGGGCCGCTCGTGGACCGTCGCGGCGTGGCCGATCGCCTCGGTCGTGCTCTTCGTCTGCGGGCCGTGCCTCGTGCTGTTCCTCGCCTCGGGGCGGCTGCGTCGCCGCCGCGAAACCATCGCTTCATCCGCAGTTCACGGCGCGGAGCGAGATGTAACCTGATCGTGGTCGGGGAGTCGCAGTACTTCCACCCATCATCCAAGTAGAGGCGCGAAGATCGAGACCGTGCGTATCGCAATCGTTGCCGAGTCGTTCCTTCCCAACGTCAATGGGGTCACGAACTCCGTGCTGCGCGTCCTCGAGTACGCGCGTGCGCACGGCCACGAGTGTCTCGTCGTCGCCCCCCGCGCCGAGGTCGGCTTCCTCGGTGGTGCGGTCAACGCCGTCAAGAGCAATCCATACGTGCAGGCGCTCACGCCGCTCATCACGCCCGAGAGCGTCCACTACGCGGAGCGGGACCACTACCTGGGTTTTCCCATCCACCGGGTCACGGCCGTGCGGGTGCCCATGGTCACGTCGCTGCCTATCGCCGCGCCGAGCCCCAGCGTCTACAGCGCTTTGCGTACCTTCGATCCCGACGTAGTCCACCTCGCCTCGCCCTTTATCCTCGGCGCGGCCGGCGCCGCGGCGGCGAAGATGCTCGGGGTGCCGAGCGTCGCGATCTATCAGACCGATGTCGCGGGCTTCTCGGAGTCCTACGGGATGTCGATCTTCTCGGAAACCGCGTGGATGTGGACGCGCGCGATCCACACCTCTTGTCAGCGGACTCTCGCCCCGTCTACGGCGGCGATGGAGGACCTGCGGCGTCACGACATCCCGCGCCTGCACAAGTGGGGCCGCGGCGTCGACGCGGTGGGTTTCCACCCCGCGAAGCGCTCGGAAGAACTCCACGCGCAGTGGTCGCCGGAGGGGCGCCCGGTCGTCGGTTTCGTCGGCCGCCTGGCGCCGGAGAAGCACGTCGAGCGGCTGCGCGCCATTGCCGAGCGTTCGGGCCCCGGCGGGGACCTCCAGCTCGTCATCGTCGGGGACGGCCCGGAGCGGGCCGGGCTCGAGCGGCTCATGCCGAACGCGGTGTTCACCGGTGCGCTCGGTGGGGCGGACCTGCACCGGGCCTACGCCACGATGGACGTGTTCTGCCACGCCGGCGAGTTCGAGACGTTCTGCCAGGCCATCCAGGAAGCGCACGCCTCGGGTGTGCCCGTTGTGGGGCCGCGCGCCGGCGGGCCGAGGGACCTCGTCCAGGACGAGATCAACGGCTTCCTCCTCGAGCCCGCGGAGTACGCGGAGAAGGTGTCCGGCGCGATCGACACGATCCTCGAAGACCTGCCGCGCTACCGCCTCGCCTCGCGGGACACGGTCGCCGACCGCACGTGGGAGTCGCTCTGCGAGCAGCTCATGGAGCACTACGTCGCCGCAGGCGCGCGCGATCGGCGCTCGGCGCGCAGCCGCCCGCGCGACGCCTTCCGCTCCGGCGTCCGCCGGGCCTCCAGCCTCGCCTCGCTGTAGGGCGCTTTAGGGCCAGGTGTAGGGCCTAGCCGTTGGTCCGAGCGGCCCAAGCGGCCCGAGCGGCCTGAGTCGACCTCAGGCGGCGTCGATCGCGGAGACGAACGCGTCGATGTCCGCCGGCGTGCGGGACGTGAGCAGCGTCCAGCCGCCCGCCCCGCACTCGACGAGCTCGGAATCGTGCCACGTGGCGCCGGCGTTCTCCATGTCCGCGCGCACGTTCGCCACCGAGGTGAGGTTCTTGCCCTTCGCGAGTCCGGCGTCGACTAGTACCCACGGGGCGTGGCAGATCGCCGCGACCGTCCGCCTCTCGCGCGCCTGCGCCGAGACCAGCGCGCGGATGCCCTCGTCGACCCGCGCGGCGTCGGCATTGAGCGTTCCCCCTGGCAGGACGATGACGTCGAAGGCCGAGTCGATGTCGGCGACCTTGGCGTCCGCCGGGACGGTGATATCGCGGTCCCTGTCGTGAAGGAACGTCTGGACGTCCTTCCCCGAGGGGGTCGCGACCGTGACCGCGTGACCGAGTTCGCGGAGGCGCTCGACTGGGATCGCGATCTCGTCGCGTTCGGTGCCGAAATCCGTGGAGAGGACGAGGATCTTCTTTGCCTTGCGCTCGTGGTTCTGAGCCTGCGTCATATCGTCTGCCCTGCGCTTTCTGCTCGTCGGTGTGTTTTCCCGCCGGCGGCGAAGCGCGCCCGGAGTCCGGGCGAGCCGCCCGCCGGCTGCGCCTGCAAGGCTACGCGCGGAGCGAGGCGCGTACCGACCGGTAGGCTCGACCTCGTGTCACGCGCAGACCTAGACAAGAAGCCCGGCGATGTCGCCTCGATGTTCGATGGCGTCGCGGCGAGGTACGACATCACGAATACCGTGCTCACCGGCGGGCTCGACGCCGCATGGCGCGCCCGCACCCGCAGCGAGCTTTCGCCGCGCCCCGGGGAAATGATCCTCGACCTCGCCGCCGGGACCTCGGTGTCCACGGTGGGCCTCGCCAAGTCCGGCGCGTACTGCGTGGCAGGGGATTTCTCGCTCGGGATGCTCAAGAACGGCGCGAAGCGCGATGTCCCCAAGGTCGCGGCGGACGCCATGGCGCTGCCCTTCGGCGACGGCGTCTTCGATGCGGTCACCATCTCCTTCGGGCTCCGCAACGTCGCCGACACCGCGGCCGGGCTGCGGGAAATGGCGAGGGTCACGCGCCCGGGCGGCCGACTCGTCGTGTGCGAGTTCTCGCAGCCGGTG
This sequence comes from Dietzia sp., assembly GCF_036741115.1. Classification (NCBI taxonomy): domain Bacteria; kingdom Bacillati; phylum Actinomycetota; class Actinomycetes; order Mycobacteriales; family Dietziaceae; genus Dietzia; species Dietzia sp. The sequence continues at coordinate 6,455 of NZ_DAINST010000053.1, read as the reverse complement.
TTCGGACCGTTCCGCACCGTCTACATCGAATACATCATGCGCGCACTGCCGGCAGTCGCCCGCCGCGTCTCGTCGAACCCCGAGGCGTACGTCTACCTCGCCGAGTCGATCCGCGAGTGGCCGGCGCAGTCCGAGCTCGCCGACCTCATCGATGAGTCCGGCTGGCGCAACTGCCGGGTCGTCAACCTCACCGGCGGGATGGTCGCCCTGCACATTGCGGAGAAGGCAGCGTAGCAACGCGGCGCGATAAGGCGGCCCGGTAACGCGGCCCACGTGGGCACTCTGCGCGGGCGGCCCGCGCTACTCGAAGAGCGGGCGCCCCTGGACCTTGTCGAGCGCGCGATGCCCGCGCCCGGCGCCGCGCCACAGGGCGGAGACGAGGTCGGCGTCGTCCGGGGTCACGACGTTTCCCATGCACCGGACCGCCGCCGTCATGAGCAGCTCCGAGCCCATACCCAGGGGGCCGGCCTTGGGCAGGAAGCTGGGGTAGGTGAGCAGCCCGGCGAGACGCCGCGCGAGCGAGAACGAGAAGCCGAACTCCTCGCGCAGGAGCGCGGGCCACGCGCGGGTGAGTGGCGCGTCGGCTGGGTCCGCAGCGGCGAGATGCTCCTCGACCAGCGGCGCAAGTAGCCGCCCGGCCTCGAGCCCGTAGTCGATGCCCTCGCCGTTGAGCGGATTGATGAGCGCCGCCGCGTCGCCCGTGAGCGCCCAGTTCGGCCCGGCTATCCCGGAGACCGCCCCGCCCATCGGGAGGAACGCGCTGGCCATGTCCCGCGGCTCGCCGCGCAGGCCCCAGTGCTCGCGCACCACCGGTACGTAGGCGGCGAGGAGCTCCCTCACGTTGACGGCGGCCGGCCGAGCATCCGTGGCCAGAGCCCCGACGCCGAGGTTCACGGTGCCGTCGCCGAGCGGGAACACCCAGCCGTAGCCCGGCTGCACCCGGCCGTCGGCGTCGCGGAGTTCGAGGTCGGAGCCGATCCACGGCTCCGCGTGCTTGTCGGAATCGATGTACGAACGCGCCGCGACGGCGTAGGGGAGATCCCGGTGCCAGCGGCGGCCGAGGGCCCGCCCGATGCTTGAGCGGGCGCCGTCCGCGCCGATCACGACGCGGGCCTCGATCGGCCTCGGCTTCCCAGTGCCGTCGGGGCCGCTCAGCTCGATCGACTCGGGCGACTGGACGGGGCCGCCCGACGCGAAACGGCCCATACCCCGGCGCGCGCTCCGCTCGTCGCTTCTCTCGCCCATGACGGCGGACGTCCCGGTAATCCGCGCTCCCCATCCCGGAAGTAGCGTCGCCCCTGCCTCGGCCGCGGTTTCGGCGAGCTTCCCGTCGAGCGTGCGGCGGGGGACAGCAGAACCGCGGTCGCCGAATCGCCCGGCGGGCCACGGGATCTCGTGCTCCGCGCCGAAACCGCGGAGGCGGAGCCCGCGGATCTCGATCCTGTCGGTCGCCCAGTCCTCGAGCCCGAGCCTGCGCATTTCGGCCATCGCCCGCGGGGTGAGGCCGTCGCCGCAGGTCTTGTCCCTGCCGAGCGGTTGCCTGTCGACCACGACCACGTCGATGCCGCGGCGCGCGAGCCACGTGGCCGCCGCCGAGCCCGCCGGGCCCGCGCCGACCACGAGGACATCGCAGCTCGCGGGCGGTTCGAGGGAGGTCTCGGGCGTGCGGAGTTCGGCGTTCACGCACTCCATCTTGGCATCGTCGCTTCGGCGGCCGGGAAAGTGCGGGCGGCAGTTTCGGTCGGTGCTTTGGCCGGGGCTTTGGCCGGGGCGCGCGCTGGGGCTGCGTGGGCTGTGCGTGGAGCGCACGTGGACTGCCCGTGGAGTGGGCGAATTCATGGCCGGGAGCAGGGTGGAGTGCACCGCGGTCCCGGCCGAGAACGTAGGCTTGAGCGCGGCAGAATTGTTGTTGTCCGTCCATCCCCGCCGGGGCGCGGTTGGGGACGAGATGTGAGGTGTGGGATGTCGAGTAGCGTTCCAGGGGCCGGCGAGGGCAGCGTCGTCGCCGGGGTCGATCTGAAGGACGCGGAGCTCGCGGCCACCATCCGGGGGAATATGCAGAAGGTCGAGGACCTCCTCGCCGAGCGGATCAACTCGGGCGAGCCGTTCCTCGCGGAGATCGCCATTCACCTCGTCAAGGCCGGCGGCAAGCGCTTCCGGCCGCTCGTCGCGTTGATGACGGGCCAGCTCGGCCCCTCGCCGGATCACACGAACCTCGTTAAGGCGGGCGTGGCGTGCGAGCTCGTGCACCTCGCGACCCTTTACCACGACGACGTGATGGACGAAGCCGATGTCCGCCGCGGCGTCGAGGCCGCGAACTCTCGGTGGACCAACTCCATGGCGATCCTCGCCGGCGATTTCCTCTTCGCCCACTCCTCGATGTTGCTCGCCGAGATGGGCACCGAGGCCGTCCACCAGATCGCGGAGACGTTCTCGCAGCTCGTCACCGGGCAGATGCGCGAGACCATCGGGCGTCTCGGGGTCGACGAGTCCAAGGGCGCGGCGCGGCCCACCGATCCCGTCGAGCACTATGTCCGGGTGATCTGGGAGAAGACCGGTTCGCTCATCGCGACGGCCTCGCGCTTCGGCGGCATCTACTCCGGTATGTCGGCCGCGCAGGTGGAGAGCCTCGGGCGTTTCGGTGACGCCGTGGGTGTCGCCTTCCAGATCGCCGACGACATCATCGACATCTCCTCGGCGAGCGCCGAATCCGGGAAGGTCCCCGGCACAGACCTTCGTGAGGGCGTGCCGACGCTCCCCATTATCTACGTCCTCGCAGGCGCCGACCCGGCAGAGAAGCGCCTGCGGGAGCTGGTGTCCGCGCCGATCGAAGACGATGTAGATGTCGCCGAGGCCATCGCGCTGCTCGGCGACTCCGCCGGGATGCGCCAGGCGAAGGAGAAGCTCGGCGAGTACGTGGCCGCCGCGGAGGCGGAGCTCGACGCACTGCCGGCGGGCCCGGCCAACGACGCGCTCCGCGAGCTCGTCCGCTTCACGGTGTCGCGGGTCGGCTGAGGCCGGCTCTAGCGCTAGGCGCTCGGTCCCGGCTTGTCGTCCCCGCCCTGCGCGAAGCGCGAGCCTCCGGGCACGCCGGGTGCCGAGAGGTTCCACCGCAGCGCGGCGAGCCGGATGGCCACGGCCACCAGCACCGCGATCGTCGAGGGCACCACGCCCGCCCAGCCGAGCTTGACCCCGACCACCACGATCAGCGCGCCGACGAGCGCGCTCGTGGCGTACAGGTCCGCGTAGAGCACGCTCGGGACGCGGCGGATGAGCACGTCGCGGACCACGCCGCCGCCTACGGCCGTGAGGACGCCGAGGAACACCGCGCCCACGGAGGTCGCCCCGTAGTCGAGTGCCTTGCTTGCCCCGGACACCGCGAAGAACCCGAGCCCCAGGGCATCGAACACGACGATCGTGTTCTCGATTCTGTCGAGGAGTTTCGCCGCGAGGAACGTCACGAAGGCGCCGGCGAGCGCGGCCACGGGGTAGCGCCAGTCGGCGACCGCATTGACAGGGGTCGCGCCGAGGATCGCGTCGCGCATTGCGCCGCCGCCGATCGCCGTCACGGTGCCCAAGACCAGCACACCCACCAGGTCCAGCCGGGTGTAGCGGATCGCGGACAGCGCGCCGTAGACCGCGAAGGCCACGGTGCCCGCGAGGTCGAAACTGAGATTGAGGAGCTCGGGATTCACCGCCCCCGCCCCTCGGCTAGCGGTAGTTCTGGAACTGGAGGGCGACTTCGAGGTCGGCGCCCTTGAGCAGCGCGATCACGGCCTGGAGATCGTCGCGCGACTTCGAGGACACGCGCACCTCTTCGCCCTGCACCGTGGCCTTGACGCCCTTGGGCCCCTCGTCGCGGATGAGCTTGGTGATCTTCTTCGCGTTCTCCTTGTCGATGCCCTCCTTGAGGGCGCCGACCATGCGGTAGCCCTTGCCCGAGGACATGGGATCGCCGAAGTCCACGGTCTTCATCGAGATGCCGCGGCGCACGAGCTTTTCGATGAACACGTCCTTGGCCGCGAGGAGACGCTGCTCGGCGTTGGCGTACAGCTCGATCGCCGCGTCGCCCTTCCACTCGAGCGAGGTGTCGGTGCCGCGAAAGTCGTAGCGGTTCCCGATCTCCTTAGCCGCCTGGTTGAGCGCGTTGTCGACTTCCTGCCGGTCGTATTCGCTGACCACGTCGAACGAGGATTCCGATGCCACGTCCACACTCCCTTCGTCTCCCCACGGCCTATGACGCCGAAGGTCCCGTTCGCCCCGCTCGTGCCGGGGCCGCTGCCGAAGAGGGTAGTCGACGGCGCCGCGCCCGGAGGGGCACGAGGTGATGCGCCCGCTGATGCGCGACGAGCGCGCCGATTTCCCGCGCGGGGTGAGGGCTTGCTAGTGTGTCTCTCGCGCCCGACGCACTGCGTTGGGTGCACGCCAGATTGCCCGAGCGGCCAAAGGGAGCGGATTGTAAATCCGTCGGCTTAGCCTACGTTGGTTCGAATCCATCATCTGGCACAGCGGTAATCGAAGGCCCCCGCGTCGAGCGGGGGCCTTTCGCATTTCCGAGGGGCGTTCCTGGATTGGCGACAGTCGTGGTTCCCCTCCGCGCCGCAGTCCCGGATAATGGCCTATGTGACCTCACCCCGCGATACTCACCTCGCCAACCTCGATCGATTCACGAGCGCGGCCCGGCGGTGCTCGTGGCAGCTCTTGTCCGCGTACTCGTCGTCGTTCTCACTGGCCAGCAGGCTCTTCGCGCCCGAGACCCGCGACCACGTCGCCGCGATCTACGCACTCGTCCGCGTCGCCGACGAGATCGTCGACGGCACGTTCGCGCCGCCCGCCGAGAACGAGCGCGAGGCGGAGGAGCTGCGCGAGCTCCTCGACGGCTACCGCCGCGAGGTCTACGCCGCCCTGCGCCGCGGCTTCGTCACCGATCCGATCGTCCACGCCTTCGCGGCGACCGCCGCGCAGTACGGGATCGGCGAGGAGCTCATCGAGCCGTTCTTCCGCTCGATGGACATGGACATCACCCGCACGGAACACACGGCGGAGACCCTCGCCGAGTACATCCACGGATCGGCGGAGGTCATCGGCGAGATGTGCATGCGGGTTTTCGCCGGTGGCGCGCTCGCCGACGACCCCGAGGCGGCGGCCGCCGCCCGCGCGCTCGGCGCAGGATTCCAGAAGGCCAACTTCCTCCGCGACGTCCGCGAGGACACCGCCGAGCTGGGCCGCAACTACTTCCCGGGCCGCGACCCCCACGCGCTCACCGAGCAGGACGTCGCCGAGCTCTGCGACGAGATCGACGCGGATTTCGCCCACGCCCGCACCGGCATCGTCCGCATCCCCGGGCGTGACCGGGCCGCCGTGCTCGCCGCCCACGACCTCTTCGCCGAACTCGCCCGCCGCCTCCGCGAGGCCGGCCCCGAACGGATCGCGGCGGGCCGGGTCAGCGTCCCCACCAGGCGCAAGGCGAAGCTCGTCGCCGGGGCGCTGCGGACGTCCGCCGTCATGGGTAAGGGGTAGCGGGATGCCGGAATATCGCGGCGCCCACCGCTCCGGCGCGACCCCGGTGGTCGTGATCGGCGGCGGCGTCTCCGGGCTCGCCTCCGCCGCGCTGCTCGCCCGCCGCGGCTACGCAGTGACTCTCGTCGAGCGGGGCGCCGAGCTCGGCGGTCGCGCGGGATCGCACTTCGCCGGCGGCTTCCGCTGGGACACCGGCCCGTCGTGGTATCTCATGCCGGAGGTGTTCGCCCGCTTCTACGAACTCCTCGGTATGACGCCGGACCGCGAACTCGACCTCACCCGCCTCGATCCGGCGTACGCAGTGTGGGACGGGCCGGGCGATCCCGTCGACGTGCGGACCGGGCGCGCCGAGGCGCGGGAACTCTTCGAGTCCCTGGAGCCCGGGTCCGGGCACGCGCTCGACGAATACCTCGACTCGGCCTCTGAGACCTACCGGCTGGCGCTGCGCCGCTTCCTCTACTCCCCGTTCGACGTGCGCGGACTGGTCTCCGCCTTCGCCCGCCGCGACGTGCTCGCGGCCGCTCCGCGGCTCGTCCCGCTCCTGCTGCGCAGCCTCCACGCCTTCGCCGCCGGGCGCTTCCGCCACGCCACCCTCCGCAAAATCCTCGACTACCCGGCGGTGTTCCTCGGCTCTTCGCCGTTCGCGACGCCGGCGCTCTACCACCTGATGAGTCACCTGGATCTCGAAGACGGTGTGTACTACCCGGGCGGCGGGTTCGTCGCTCTGGTCGAGTCACTGCGGCGTGCGGCGGAGCGCGAAGGGGTCACGATCCTCACGGAGACCGAGGCGGATGAGATCAAGGCGCGCACCCGGCATTCCTTCGCCGCCTACACCTCTCGGCGGCCCTCGCGAATCGCCGAGTGGGCCCGTTGGAATGTGCCGTTCGCGCGGACCGCGATGCCGCGCGCCCGCGCGGCGTGGACGAAGGTCACGG
>NZ_DAINST010000052.1:0-23415 GCF_036741115.1 Dietzia sp. | reverse complement strand
TACGTCGCTCGCCTCTCCGAGCCCGTCGTCCTCGACGCCACGCTGCGGTACTACCTCGCACTCGGCACGGGCGAGTTCCCCGCCGACCCGGTGATCACCGTGCCGACCCTCTACTTCTGGGGAGACTGCGACCTCGCCTTTTCTCGGGCGTCGGCGGAGAAATCGCGCGAGTACACCTCCGGCGAGTACGAGTTCGAGGTCCTCGAGGGAGCCTCGCACTGGCTCCCCGAGGAATGCGCAGAGGACCTCGGCCCTGCCGTGGCCGACTGGATCGCGAGGCACTCGCGCTAGAGCGCGCCGGGACCAAGACGCACCCGGGCTAGGGCGCATCCGGACTACAGCATCCGGGTTAGGGCACCAAGCCCGCCCAGGACAGGGCGAGCCCAGCCCAGCCCTACGCCCCGCGCGCGATCCAGTCCTCGAGGTGCGGAGCCTCGTCGCCGACCTTCGTCCCGTCGCCGTGCCCCGTGTGCACGAGCGTCTCCGCAGGCAGCGTGAGGATCCGCTCCTTGATCGACGTGATGATCGTCGGGAAATCCGAGTACGAGCGCCCCGTCGCGCCGGGTCCACCGTTGAACAGCGTGTCCCCGGAGAACAGCACGCCGGCCTCCGGGACGTGGAACACGCACGAGCCCGGCGAATGCCCCGGCGTATTGAGCACGCGGATCTCCGTGCCCGCGATCTCGAAGCGCTGCCCGTCCTCGAGATCCTCGTGCGCGGTCTCGGGGTGGGTCTCCTCCCAGAGCATCTGGTCGCCGGGGTGGACGAACAGGCGGGTGTCGAGCTTCTCGGCGAGCTCGGGAGCGACCGTGATGTGGTCGTTGTGCGCGTGCGAGCACAGGATGCCGCGCACCTTCCGGTCCCCCACCGCCTCGAGGATCGGCGCCGCGGTGTGCGCGGCGTCGATCACGAAGACCTCGGAATCGTCGCCAAGGATCCAGATGTTGTTGTCGACTTCCCACTCGCCGCCATCGAGGGAGAAAACCCCCGAGGTCACGACCTTCTCGATGCGCAGGCCGTTCGCGAGTCCGCTGCTGGTCACCTCGTGTGCCATGTCTATCCCCCCTGGTCCGTCGTCAAGACCGTCGTCAAAACCGTCGTAATACAGCCGTGGAAAAGCGCGAGCGAGCCGAGCCGCTACAGCTCGACCACCGAGCGGAGGACCTTGCCGGCCTTCATCGCGGCGAACGCGTCCTCGACCCCGTCGATACCGATCCGCTCGGTGACGAACTTGTCGAGCGGCAGGCGGCCGTCGAGGTGCAGGTCCACGAGCATAGGGAAGTCGCGCTCGGGCAGGCAGTCGCCGTACCACGACGACTTGAGCGCGCCGCCGCGCGAGAAGAAGTCGAGGAACGGCAGCTCGAGGGTCATCTCCGGGGTCGGCACGCCGACGAGCACGACGCGGCCCGCGAGGTCGCGCGCGTAGAACGCCTGCTTATAGGTCTCGGGGATGCCGACCGCGTCGACGACCACATCGGCACCGAAGCCGCCGGTCAGGGCCTTGATGCCCTCCACCGGGTCGTTGGCCTTCGAATCGATGACGTCGGTGGCACCGAAATCCTTGGCCCATTCGAGCTTCGCCGGATCGACGTCGACGGCAATGATCTTCGCAGCCCCCGCGAGCTTGGCCCCGGCGATCGCGGCGATGCCGACGCCGCCGCAGCCGATCACGGCCACGGACTCTCCGCGCTGTATCTCCCCGGTGTTCATCGCGGCGCCCATACCGGCCATCACGCCGCAGCCGAGGAGCCCGGCGACTGCGGGGTCGGCCTTGTCGTCGACTTTGGTGCACTGGCCCTCGTGGACGAGGGTCTTCTCCGCGAAAGCGCCGATCCCCAGCGCGGGAGACAGCTCTGTGCCGTCGGCGAGGGTCATGGACTTCGATGCGTTGTGGGTGTCGAAGCAGTACTTCGGCTCGCCCTTCTTGCAGGCGCGGCACTCACCGCACACGGCACGCCAGTTGAGCACCACGAAATCGCCCTCGGCGACGTGCTTGACCCTCTCACCGACGGTCTCGACGATGCCCGCGGCCTCGTGCCCGAGGAGGAACGGGTACTCGTCGTTGATCCCGCCGTCGCGGTACGCGAGGTCCGTGTGGCAGACGCCGCAGGCCTGGATGCGCACGATGACGTCGTTGGGACCGGGCTCCGGGATCACGATGTCGACGAGCTCCAACGGCTCGCCCTTCGCCCGCGAGACGACTCCCTTGACCGTTGTGTCCGACATTGAGATGTCCTCCTGTGTATTCCGCCTTCGCTTACCGCCAGCATAGGGAAAGACCACGGGTACCGGGGATGCCCGGCGCCACGGGCAGGGCGAAGCTGTCGGAGCCTGCTGGTTTAATCCACGTGTGTCCATCGACATCACCTCCGAATTCGCCCTCGCCCTCGACCTGCTCGAGGCCGGGCAGTCGATGTTCCTCACGGGCAAGGCGGGCACCGGCAAGTCGACGCTCATCCGGCATTTCCTCGCCACTACCGAGAGGGAGGCGCTCGTCGTTGCGCCCACGGGCATCGCCGCGCTCAACGTCGAGGGCTACACGATCCACCAGCTCTTCGGCCTCCAGCCGACCACCACGCTCGCCGATGTCGAAGGCGGAAATTACTACCCGCGGCGCTTCGCGGCGGCGCTGCGCACCGTGGGCACACTCGTGGTCGACGAGGCGTCGATGGTGCGCGCGGACCTGCTCGACATGGTCGCCGTCGCGCTCGAGCGTTTCGGTCCGGTGCCCGGGGAGCCTTTCGGCGGTGTGCAGATCGTGCTGGTCGGCGACCTGCTCCAGCTCGCGCCCGTCGTGCGCTCGCACGAGGAGCTGTATTTCCACGACGTCTACGAGACCCCGTATTTCTTTTCCGCCCGCTCGTATTCGTCCGAGCGCTTCCCGCTCGTCCAGCTCACCAAGGTGTTCCGCCAGATCGGCGATCCGGAGCTCACACGCATCCTCAACACCGTCCGCGAGGGGCGGCTCGTCGAGGAGTCCAGGGCGCTCCTCAACACCCGCACGGTGCCCGATTTCGAACCGCCCGCCGGCGAATTCTGGCTCACGGTCTGCACCACCAATCGCATCGCCGACTCGCGTAACCGCCGCGCCCTCGAACGCCTGCCCGGCGACGAGATCGTCTCCCACGCGATGGTCTCCGGCGAGGTCGATGCCCGCTCCCTGCCTACCGACACCGAGCTCCCCCTCAAGCCCGGCGCACAGGTCATGCTTCTCAACAACGATCCGCTGGGCAGGTGGGTCAACGGCTCGATCGGCCAGGTCGTCTCTCTTTTCCTGGATGACGACGGAGATCTCGGCGCCCGCGTGCTCCTCCGCTCCGGCCGGGCGGTGGACGTGGGGCAGCACACGTGGGAGATCACCGAGCCGCACGTCGAGGGCGGCGGCATCGCTCATCGCGTGGTGGGCCTCGTTCGCCAACTTCCCCTGCGATTGTCGTGGGCGATCACCATCCACAAGAGCCAGGGGCAGACCGTCGAGCGCCTCGTCGTCGATCTCAGCGGAGGCACCTTCGCCTACGGACAGCTCTACGTGGCCCTCAGCCGGTGCACGTCGATGGCAGGCCTCGTACTTCGGCGCGACGTTCTCGCCAAAGACCTCAAGGTCGATGCCAGGATCCGGCGCTTCCTCCGCGCGCACACCGAGCGAACCTCTACGAATGTAGCGCCGGCGTTCGTCACCGCCCTCGTGGTGGGCGAAAACGGCGCTCGTTACCGCCCCAGGGCCGTGGAGGTCGCCGTGGCCACGGCCGATGGCGTCGAGTTCTCCACGCTGCTCAACCCGCAGCGCGACCTCGGTAGCTCGCGCGCGGATTACGGGATCTCCGCCGCCGATATCCAACTCGCCCCCACACTCGCCGAAGCGTGGCCGGGCATCTCCCTCGCGCTCGCGGGCAGGCCGGTCGTCGCCGCACGGGCGGACGAGACACTCGAGTTCCTCGATTTCGAGCTCAAGCGACTCGGAGTCCTCGCCGTCGTTCCCACGGGCGTGGAATTCCGCAGCCTCCCCTTCGCCGCGGAGGCAGCGCGAGCACTCGATGCGCCCACCGCCCTCGAGCGGGCCCGGGCGATGCGTGACTCCGCCGTCAGACACGGGTGGGTCGCGCAAGGGGATGCCGATGCGTTCGAGGCGGCGCCAGCGCTGGACTCGGGGTTCGTCCTCGACCGAGAGCGCCGCTTTCGTCCTGCAGGAACGCAGCCCGAGGGCCTCGGGTACGCCGAGGCGCTAGCCGCGCACGTGCGCAGGGCGGCGGAGCGGGCGGTGCCGAGCCCTGCGCTCGCCGCGGAACTCGACGGGCTCGGCCGGGAGCTCGGCGAGGACGTGCTTCCGCCGGAATGGGTGGATCCGGAGTCCGTCGACCTCGATGGCGTGTTCTTCCCCGGGGCGCGCGTGTGTTTTACGGGAACGGTGGTCTCCGGGGGCAGGGAGTTCGCGCGCGAGGAGATGGAGCGGCTGGCCCGCGGCGTAGGGCTGCAGCCGGTCGCCAATGTCACGAAGACGAAGTGCGACGCGCTCGTCGTCGCGGAACCGGGAACGCAGAGTACCAAGGCGAAGTCCGCGGAGAAATGGGGAACCCCTGTGGTTGCCGCGGAGGAGTTCCTCGACTGGCTTGGAGCGGGGTAGCGCACGTTCGGACCAACGGGCTCCGCGACCGAGTGCCACAGTGGTGGGGACACGGCAGAAACACGCCCTCTCTCGAAGGAGATGCCATGCCCGAGAAGGAACTGCTCCAGGCCTCCACCCACGTCGATGCGGGGCCGGCCGAGGTCTTCGCCTTTCTCTGCGATCCGGCGAACCACGAGAAGACCGAGCCCACTGATTGGGTGCGCGACGCGATCGACAGGGAGCCGATCACGGCGACCGGCCAGACGTTCGGGATCAACATGTTCCTTGAGTTCGTCGGCGGCCACTACGAGATGCACAACTTGGTCACTGTGTTCGAGCAGGACCGCGCCCTCGCTTGGCTGCCGGGCACTCTCGACGAGGCAGGGAACCACGACCCCGGAGGTTGGTGGTGGCGCTACGACATCGAGCCCGAGAACGGGGGCTCGCAGGTGACCATCACCTACGACTGGACGGAGACCCCGGAGGCGTTCCGCAAGCAGGTCGGCGGTATGCCGCCTTTCAGGCCGGGTTATCTCGACGAATCGCTCGCGAGCTTGGCCGCGAACGTCGGTTCCTGAACTCGCGCGCTCCCGCGATCCTCCATACGTGACGATCTCGGGACACCCGCACGCAGTCGGGACTACCGTGGCGCACATCACAGTCGCACGGAATTTCCGCCGTGCCCGCGCCCAGAGGATCCCGGTACACACGATGAACTTTTTCCCCGACGACACCTCCTCGCTCTACATCGACGGCGAGCTCCGCCCGGGCTCGGGAGGCACCTACCCGGTGTCCAACCCGGCGACGGGGAAAGAGATCGGACTCGCGGCGAACGGCACCCCGGAGGACGCCGACCTCGCCGTGGCCGCCGCCCGTCGCGCGTTCGACGATCAAGCCGAGGGCGCGTGGTCGCAGGATCCGGCGATGCGGGCCAGGCTCCTCCGCGCGCTCCATTCCGAGCTGACGGCGCGCATCGAGGAGATCCGGGAGCTCACCATCGCCGAGGTGGGGACCTCGTACACGATGACCACGGGCGCACAGATGCAGGACCCCATCGACGGCCTCTTGTACTGGGCCGATCTGGCCGAGAATTTCACGTACTCCGAGGACAAGGGCGAAGCGGAGCTCATGGGGATCCGTTCTCGGCACGAGGTGCGGCGCGAGGGCGCCGGGGTGGTCGCGGCGATCACGCCGTGGAACTTCCCGCACCAGATCAACTTCGCGAAGGTCGGGGCGGCGCTCGCCGCGGGCTGCACGGTGGTGCTCAAACCCGCCCCGGATACGCCGTGGACCGGCGCGCTTCTCGGCCCAGCGGCGCAGGCGGCCGGGTTCCCGTCCGGGGTGCTCAACATCGTAACGAGCGAGTCGAACGATCCGGGCGAACGACTTGTCGAGCACCCGGACGTCGATGTCGTCTCGTTCACCGGATCGAGCGCGACGGGCCGGAAGATCATGGCCTCTGCGGCTCCGACGCTCAAGAAGGTGTTCCTCGAGCTCGGCGGGAAGTCGGCCGCGATCGTGCTCGACGACGCCGACCTCGCCGCCGCGTGCATGATGACCGCGATCACCTGCACCCTCCATGCCGGTCAGGGTTGCGTGTTCACTACACGCCTCGTGGTGCCGCGCCAAAAGCTCGACGAGGCCATCGCCGTCACGTCCGACGTGATGGCCGGCATCGTCCCCGGAGATCCCCACGATCCGGCGACGATGTGCGGTCCGATCATCAACCAGCGCCAGCTCGACCGGGTCTCCGGATATGTGGACCTCGCGCGCTCCGAGGGCGCGACGATCGAGTTCGGCGGCGAGCCGTTCCCGTCTCCGACCGGAGGCGGTTATTGGTACACCCCGACCCTGATCTCGGGTCTCGACGAGCACTCCCGCGTAGCGCAGGAGGAGATCTTCGGCCCGGTCCTCGCGATCCTCCCCCACGACGGCGACGACGACGCCGTGCGCATAGCCAACGACAATCCCTACGGCCTCTCCGGCGCGGTGTGGGGAACCGACCCGGAGCGCCTCGAGCGGGCGATCCGCGGGATGCGGACCGGCACGCTGTCCATCAACGGCGGCCAGTACTTCGGCCAGGACATGCCCTTCGGTGGGGTCAAGCAATCGGGCATCGGCCGCGAGATGGGCGAGGCCGGCTTCGAGGAGTTCCTCGAGTACAAGTCCATCGGTTACGGGACGTAATTGCGCACGACGGAAATGTCGATAGTGCTACAGCACTGATGGAACGTCCGTATGCCTGAAATCGTCTCCCTTGAACAACAAGGGTTTCCCTGTCGACGTAACGATGATCATTTGGGCAGACCGTCTTCGTCATAAATGTCGTCATTGGAAAGCCCTACGAGATCCATTTCCTGCATCTTGCCCTGAAGCGCCCTGAGACGGTCGCGATCAATCGGCTTTGGCTGCCGCGCGGCCTCTTTTTCAAGAGCGTCCCGCACGACTGCCGTTGCCGTGGTTCCGCGCTGCCTCGCCAGCTCCGTCGCCAGCACATGCACTCGCGGGTCCTTGATGTTGAGCGTCGCCATAACAGCGGTTATTCCTCGAAAGGTAGAAAGCGTAAGCCCCTACTTTCCGCTTGGCGCCTCGGCCGCATCCCACGCCTGGGCGAATTCGCGGGCCGCGCGACATGGGTCAGCGGCGGCGCATATCGCCGACACTGTCGCCAACCCTGCGGCGCCCGCTTCGCGCAGCGGGAGGGTATCGAGGGACTGCACTCCACCTATCGCCACGCACGGCAGTGTAGTCGCCGAGGCGACCTGCGCGAATCCCGAATACCCCAGCGGCGCGGGATGATCCGCCTTGGTACTGGTTTCCCGGATCGCCCCGACGCCGAGATAGTCGACGGTCCCCGGACCAAGCGCGTGGACCTCGTCGAGGTGGGCTTGCGTGTCCGCCGATAATCCGATGACGGCGTCCGGTCCGATGACCTGGCGGACCGCCGCGACCGGCAGGTCTTCCTGCCCTAGATGGACCCCGTCGACGGCAGCGCCCACGGCCTTCGCGGCGCTGTACACATCCACTCGGTCGTTGACGAGCAAAGTCGCCTTCCCGTCGGTGAGTTCCGCCGCTCGGCAGACGAGCTCGAACAGCTCCCGCCCGCCCGCAGTTTTGTCCCGGATCTGCACCGTGGTCGCCCCTCCGGCCACAGCCGATTCGATGACGGACAGCACGCCGCGAGCCCCGCACAGCACCGGATCGGTCACGAGATAGGTGCGAAGGTAACCAGGGTCGACGCGGGAGGTCATGCCACGGCCATTCGGGCGCGAACGGTGTCCGCATCGATGCGTGCCAGCGTGTCCACGAACGCGGCGGCGAAACTCCCCGGGCCGGACGATTTCTCGGCCGCCAGCTCCGCGGCGATGGTGTAGACGGAGGTAGCCGCGACGGCCGCGACCAGAGCATCAGACTCGAGCGAGGCGAAGGCCGCCATCACCGCACCCAGGGCGCACCCGGCTCCGGTGACCTTCGTGAGCAGCGGGTGCCCGTTGCTTACCCTCATCACCTGCCGGCCGTCGGTGATCACGTCGGTCGGCCCCGAAACGGCGACGACCGCGCCGTGCTCGCGTGCCAGCGAGCGCGCCGCGTCCAGTGCCCCCTCGGGAGAGTCCGTGGACTCGACTCCTCGCCCGCCTTCCCCGAGCCCGGCGAGAGAAAGGATCTCCGAGGCGTTGCCGCGCACGATCGTCGGCCGCAGCGCGACAAGCTCGCGGGCGAGGGCCGTGCGCACCGGAAGCGACCCCACCGCTACCGGGTCCAGCACCCAAGGAGTGTCGGCCGCCCGCGCGGCCTGCGCGGTCGCTGGCATGGTCGCTCTCGCCTCCTCGTGCGGGGTCCCGAGGTTGATGAGCACGCCGGACGCGATGCGCGCGAACTCCTCTGCCTCGGTGGGGATGTCGACCATCGCCGGGGAGGCGCCGATCGCCAACAGCACGTTCGCGGTGAAGTTTGTTGCCACTGCGTTGGTGATGTTCTGCACGAGCGGCGATCGTTCACGTAACACCTCGAGCAGTTCGGCACTGCGGTCAGTCACGTCGGCTGGATCGTCGGCCCTCATGGGCAAAGTCCTCCCGTTCGATGTTCTCAGACCGGAGCTGGGCGATTCCCACCGTCGATCTGTTCTATCGTCGCCGTGCGGTGTTGCCGCGAGCACGCTTCGGGATTCCGCCGGCCCACAGCGCGGCCGCTATCAGCGGCGGCTGGAAAAACAGCCGCGCCAATCGCTTGCCGTCGGTATCGAGCCCGAAGCCGTCGGTTCCTTCGGCGTATTGCGCGATGTTCCCGGGGAAGATCAATACATAGAACACGGCCAGGGCGATACCGGCCTGACGGCGACGTTGCGGAAACCCCAGGAGCGCAGCGCCGAGCCCTACCTCGGCGACTCCGGAGGCAAGCACTGTGAAGTCCTCGCCGAGCGGGAACCAGTCCGGCACCTGAGCCTTGAACTCCTGCCGTGCAAACGTCAGGTGCGCGATGCCGGCAAACGACATGAATCCGCCGAGCGCGTAGCGGGCGATGTTCTGCGAGCCAGGGATTACGCGACTTTCCGTGTGTGTCTTCATGTCCCGAGCCTACGCCGCTTCTACAACCACGTACTCGGCTTCACTCTCAGCCCCTGCGAATGTCAACGGCTAGAGGTTGTCGAAGTAGTCACCGTCGACGCGAAAGAGTTCAACGGTTTTCTGGGTCTGAACTCCGACGCGATATTTGACCAATAACTCGCCAAGCCTCTGCCCATCGATCAGCTCGATCCGAGCGTTAATCTTTTCCGCCTCGGCGATGGCACCTTTAGTGAACTTTGCGGTGGTGATAAAGACGCCGCGGTCGCCTTGTTTGCCCAGTAGAGCTCCCGCAAATTCGCGAATCCGCGGTCGGTCGACTGCCCGGTCGAGCGCATACCGTTTGGCCTGTACGTAAATCCGGTCTAGCCCTAGCGGATCTTGGCTGATGATCCCGTCGACACCAGCGTCCCCGCTGACGCTCGTCCGCTCGACGTTTCCGGCTTGTCCGTAGCCCATGTTTTCGAGTAAGCCCACATCAAGATTCTCGAACCCTGTCGGTGACAGATTGAGCGCGTGAGTCAGGAGCTCGTCTTGGATCACGGCACGGTTTTCGCCGCCCGCCGCTTCGATCATCTCGTCCGGGGTAATCGTTTCCTCGTTGTCCGACGCCTTTTCCACCGGTTCGGGTTTTTCCTTGCGAACCCGGCTGCGGAATTGCTCGTATCCCTCGAAGTTCCTCAGCACTCGAAGGTCTACCCTTTCCGGATAGTCAATCAGCACCTTTCTGCCGGTCTCGGTGATCTGCGAATACCCTCGCCGTGGTCGAACGAGGATGCCGGCCTGCGCCAGATGGGTCATCGCCCAACCGCACCGCTTGTCGAATAGTCGCGCGCCTCCCGAGGGCAGGAGTTCGGCGCGTTCCTCGGCGGACACGCCGAATTCATCACCCATCGCGTCGATCACGTCTCGGAAGCGATGTTCTTCACCGTCGTCGAGGTGTGCGAGTATCGGCCGCATCAGGTCTTGGAACGCCGGTATCGCCACTACTTGTCTCCTTAGCCGTCGAGGCTACGGACGAGCTGCACTGTTTCCACCGCCACGCGCGTGACCTTCGCGATGAGGTCCGCAATGTACTTCGGATCGCCGTGCTCGTCGGCCCAGTCGTTGGGATCGTTGGGGATGCCCGAGGAGTTGTCGGTCTTGACCTGGTACCGGTCGATGACCCAGCCTAGCGCGGACCGCGAGCCGAGCATGTACTCCTCGGCCTGTTCCGGGATCACTTGGATCCCCTTCGATCCGCACCTTCGGGTTGTAGATGATCGCAGTGTGGTCGTCCTTCGCCGCCCACTTCATCTTCTGCACGCGCCACGTCTCCCGGCTGTCCGGGTCGGCACCCTTCTCGAGCTCGACGTCGAGCGGGTACGGCTCGACCGTCTCGTAGCCCACATGCAGCTCGGCAAGCTTGCGGCCGGCCGCGGAGAGCGCGGAAGCGCGCGGCGTCGGTTGGAGTCTCGATATGCGGCAGCATCTTCCTCAGGTCCGCCGCTTATTTCTCACGGTACGCGGGCTCGTGGAGCTACCCGTACACGAAGTAGAAAATATCGCTCTTCGTGACGTCGGACGCGACATTCTCCCGGCACTCCGCGAGAATCGCGTCGGTGATGTTGTCGACCCTTGGACAGCCGTCGAGGACCTCGCCCTCGACTCCCTGCGCGGAGGAGCCGCCCCCGGCCGTAAACAAGTCGAGGCCGCCATCCTCGGGGTCGACCGGCTCCCACGTCCACCGCGGGAAAACTGGCCACTGCTCGAGCCCCACATCGCCAAATCTGGAATCAGGCGAGTTGCGAGCGCAGCAAACGATCGATCCGAACCCGCGCCGACAACGTAGAAGCCGATGTTGTCGTGCGCCGGAGTCGGGAACATCGACGGCAGCCGACCACGCTCGTGATTGAGGTGCTTATCGAAGTACGCATGACGCTTGTCGAAAGGGCGATAGTTGGCTTCGATCAGCTGACCGCGATCGAATTCGACTTGCACACCGCGAGCAGCGAAAGTTCGAAGGCTACGAGACCACTTGATTCGAGTGGGGACTGCGTGGAGGCTCGATGAGCTCAGGAACTTGGTGACGTCCGCTTCCTTCGGCTTCGCGATGCCCTGCGCGGCAGCCCAGGATGAGAAATCTTCCCGGGTTGCATTGAAGTTGTCGATGAGCGTGCGCACGGACCGTTCGAGATTCGACTGGGAGTAGTTGTGAACCCAAAAGTCTCGAGAGGTCTCGAGGCCGAGGGGAAAGCGATTGGAAGATCCGTGTTCCGGATTCGACACCTTTAGAGCCTAGAACGGGCCATGAGGAGAAGTTGTCGTCGCGCTGGTTGAGCCATTCGCCGTGGGCGTTGGGGGGGTGATCGCCTCCCAGTCGAGCGAGCCGAGGGTCGCGGCGTAATCGCGCGCGAGCTTCTGCTCACGGCTCAGGTAGTCGCCGATGTCGTGGTAACGAATCGCGCAGGGGCTGGAATGCGCCGGATCCTTGATGCTGATCCAGATGGCGATGGTGTTGCGGCTTCCGCCACCGAAAACCTTGCCGCCCTCTCTGCGCGAAAGCTCACCAGTCGTTCGTTGATTTCCCCGCAAGTTGATTGCGTAGATGCGGCTGTATTCCTCGGCAAGCGAAAGCCGAATCCCGGCGGCGGTATTGCCGTCGATCCAGCCAACGTTGGAAACGAACGCGACGACGCCACGATCCCCGATACGGTCGGTGGCCCAGCGGAACGCGCGCAGGTAGAAATAGTACAAAGTGCGCAGGCTCGTCGCCGTCGAGCGCTTGGCATAGGTTTCCTCGATGCGCGCGTCGAGCCCCGGATATTTGAGGTTGGCATTGAGGTCGTTCGCCGAATTCTGCCCCACAGAATACGGCGGATTTCCGATGATGACGTTGATCGGTGACTCGAGCTGCCGGGTGATGCGCTCGTTGTTCGCCGGGCAGACGCCGAGGTCGGGTCCATCACCGTCCTCGAAGATCTGGAACGTGTCGGCCATGACGATCCCGGGGAACGGCTCGTAGTCATCATCCGCAGTTTCGCCGACCAGCGCGTGATACGTGGCCTCGACGTTGACCGCGGCGATGTAGTACGCGAGCAGCATGATCTCGTTGGCGTGCAGCTCTTCGGCGTACTTACGGGCGAGGTCCTCCGGGCGGATGAGCCCCGACTGCAACACCCGGACCATAAACGTGCCGGTGCCGGTGAAGCCGTCGAGGATGTGCACATCGGCGTCAGAAAGCGTCTTACCGAACGCCTCGGAGAGGGCATCGTTCGCCGCGCGAACGATGAAGTCGACGATCTCTACGGGGGTATAAACGATGCCCAAGGCAGAAGCCTGCGTGGCGAAACCGATCTTGCGGAACCGCTCGTACAGCTCGGCGATGGCCTGCTGCTTTCCCTCGGCAGAGGTGACCTCCTCGGCGCGGACGCGCACCGAATCGTAGAAATGGGCCAGCGAGGATGTCTCGCTTTCCAGCCCGGAGCCATCGAGGGCGTCGACCATCGACTGCATGACCTCGGACACTGGGGTTATGGGAGGCGAAATCGTGCCCGGCGAACAGCGCGTCAAAGACGGGCTTGGTGATGAGGTGCTGGGAGAGCATCGAGATCGCATCCTCGCGCCCGATGCCGTCGTTGAGGTTGTTGCGCAGCCCTTGAGGAAGGTGTCGAAGCGGCGGACCAGCGGCGAGTTTTTTCTGCGCATCGTCGAGGATGGCGTTGATGCGCAGGATCTGGCACTGGGAGATATCGGCGACATCGGCCGCCCAGTCCTCCCAGTAAGTCCGCGTACCGACTTTGTCGACGATGCGGGTGTAGATGGCCTCCTGCCAGTCCGCAGGGGAGAACAACGCGATCTGCTCGGTCGTGTCGGCCGGGCGATTGGTATCTGTTCCCTCGCTCCCGGTGTCCGAGCCCGGCTCGCCTGACTCGGCGCCTGCGGCGTCATCCCCCGTGTTGCCGACGTGCCCAGCGAGAAGTCCCAGCCCCTTGCCGGTCTTCTGGCGGTCCTTTTCCTTGCCGGCGTTGAGGGCGTTGGGCAGGATGATGTAGCCGTAGTTCTTGCCCGGCGCCTTGCGCATTACCCGGCCCACTGACTGCACGACGTCGACCTGGGAGTTGCGCGGGTGGAGGAACATCACCGCGTCGAGGGCCGAGACGTCGACGCCCTCTATGCCCGTGCCCGCACGCTTGGCGAGGCCGTTCCAGCAGCCGATGATCTTCGAGGCGTCGTCGAAGGACAGCTCGCCGTCAGAGGCGAGCTCTCCCTGCATTTTCGGCGCCATGACCGACTAGTCGACACTGGGCACGAGTGCTTTGTAGTCGGTGAGCAGGCCGCGTTCGACGGCTTGGCCAAAGCTGAGGCGGTGGAGCTCCGGACCGAACACGGCATGGTCGTCCATCGAGACGATTTCTGCCGAGGCCTGCTCTGCCTTGTCGCGCACCTTCTGGTCGAACAGCCTAGGTGTGGCCGTCATGTAGAGACGCTTGGCGGCCTTGAGGTAATCGGCGTCGTGGACGCGGACGAAATGCGACTCGTCCGCCCCTTCGAGGGTGACGCCGGTGGTGCGGTGAGCTTCGTCGCAGAGCACGACGTCGAAGGGGTCGGCGCCGAGCTTTTGTGCCTCCGCGACGACGGGAAGCGACTGGTAGGTGGTGAAGACGACGGTGAGCCCGGCGGCGCGCTTGCGGTGTTCGAGCTCCGCGCGCAGTCGCTCCGGTTTCGTGGTGACCGGGATCGGGACGTCGTCGACGTCGTAGTCTCCGGCGGCGCGGGACACCTGCGAGTCCGAGCACACGGCGAAGGCGCGCAGGTCCAGGGAGGTCTGCGCCGTCCATTCGCGCAGGGTCTGTGAGAGCAACGAGATCGACGGGACGGCGAAGAGCACGCGGGCACGACCACCGGAGCGTGCGGCGAACTCCTCGGCGATCTTGAGGGACGTGAACGTCTTGCCCGTGCCGCAGGCCATGATGAGCTGGCCACGGTCGAGCAACTCGTCGAACCTGTTGAAGACCGCCTCGAGCGCCTCCTCCTGGTGTGGGCGGAGCTCATGCGGCTTGGACGGGGTGAGGTCGATCTGCAGCTCGCCCTGCGGCCAAGCGATATCCCAATCGATGTTGGCGCCCGCGAGAGTCGACGCATCGATGGCCTGCATCGGGATCTGCTGGTCGCGAATCGCCTCCTTCGCGTTCGGCCCCCACCTTTCGGTGGTGCTGATGATGAGGCGCTCGGAGAAGCCGTGTTTGCCGGACTCGGTGAAGAACGAGTCGAGCTTGTACTTACCGAGATACGTGCTCGGCGAAAAGAACTTGCACTGGATGGCAACGAGATCGCCGGTATCGGCCTCGCGGGCTACTATGTCAACGCCGTTCTCGGGACGATTGTGGGGGCGATCGGGCCAGTCCATCCATCGCCAGACCCGTCGAACCGGCCCGACCACATCGGGTCAAACTCGAAATATCCCGCCATGAGCTTTTCGAACTTCGTTCCGCGCTCCGAGTTGGTCGGCGCTTCGCGGAAGGCCTTGATCACATCATGGAAAGTCGAAATAAGAACAATGTGAGGGGTGAACCCGGTTGCCGAGGGATAACTCGCCACGAACCCGGGCAACCGAGGTCATCCCCTGAGCGATGCCGAATCAAGCTGCACTACACCCCGTAGCCGCCGTCGACGTCGAGCTTCTGGCCGGTGATGAACCCCGCGCGCTCGGAGGCGAGGAATCCCACGGCCTCGGCGATGTCCTCGGCGACCCCGAAGCGGCGCAGCGGGATGTTCCCGCGCGTGATCTCCAGGGCGCGCTCGTCGAGCTCGCCCGAGGCGATGAGCCGGGAGGCCATGCCGTCGGTGAGCATCCCCGGTCCGACGCAGTTGAAGCGCACCCCGTAGCGCCCCTCCTCGGCGGCGAGTCCGCGGACGAGCTGCTCTACCGCGCCCTTGGGCACCGAGGAAAGGCCGTCGCGGACCGGGTAGCGGTATGTCGCCGCGGTGGTCACCGCCACGACGTTCCCGCGCGCGGCGCGGAGATGAGGAAGCGCGGCGCCAACTAGCGCGAAGAACCCCGCGACATCGGCGTCGAGCTGAGCAGCGAGGTCCGCTGTCACCACCTTTGAGAGGTGCACCATGGGCACGTGCGGGCCGGCGCAGTGGGCGAGGACGGAGATACCGCCGCAGCGCTCCCCCAGGACGTCGACAGCCGCGGCCGCGCCCTCGCGCCCGTCGGCGGAGAGATCGAGCCGCATTGTCTCTACGGAAATAGTGCACCCCTCGGCCGCGAGGCCTGCGCACTCCCGCGCGAGCGCCTCGGGCGGGGACGAGCGATAACCGAGCACGAGGGTTGCGCCGTCGGCGGCGTCTCTGGCGAGCCGACGGGCGACCGCGGCGCCGATCCCTCCTGAGGCGCCGGAGACGAGAATCGCTGGGGCAGGCGTGCGTTCGTTCACGAATCCACCGTATGGGGCGGTTCGGCCCGGCGTGGATGTATCGGGAAAGCTCCGCGAGCTCTGGCCGTGGCAGCGGCGCAGGAGCCCGCCCCCATAGCTCACTAGAGCCCGCCGGCAGTGCCCGCTAGAGCTCGCGGGCGCGCAACCGCGCGAGGAGATCGTGTTCTGCGGAATGGAGGTAGTCCTCGAGTGCATCGGCTGCGCCGGCGAAATCCTCGCCTTCGCACAGCTCGAGAATCCGCGCGTTGAGCGCCACGTAAGGCCGGTGGAAATCGAGGATGACGTCTGTCGCCGCGAAGGCCAGGCGGAGCTCCGTCTTGAGCCCCGCCATGATCTCCACGAGGCGCGGGCTGCCAGAGAGCTCAGAAATCGCGGCATGGAACTGCAGGTCGGCGAGGCCGACTCCCCACTTGTCGCCGGCTTCGAGGGCCTCGCGGCCGGCATCGAGCGCCTCGCGCATCTCGGCTATCGAGCGACGGCGGACGCCCGCGGGCACGGAGTCGGCCTCGCTCAGCGACGAGACCTCGACGAGACGACGGACGTGATAGGCGTCGGCGATATCGGCGGCAGTGAGAGTGCGCACGAAGACGCCGCGATTGGTCTCGCGCACCACGAGGCGCTCGGTCTCGAGCAGCCGGAAGACCTCGCGGATAGTGTTCCGCGACACCCCCATGGACTCCGTGAGCGCCGATTCGACGAGACGTTCTCCTGCGCCGATGTCGCCGCGGATGATGGCCTCGCGAAGTGCGGCGGTCGCCGCGTCCATGGTGGAGGTCGGCCCCGCGAGGCGGAACGCGCGCGCGGCGACTTGCGCGGCCACCGGCTTCTCCCGCCTCGCCGCGGCGCCGCTCCGCGAAGCACCCTCGAAATCGTCGACGTCCCGCATATCCCGCCTCCTCGCCGTCACACAGACTTAACACTTACAGGCTTCACAGGGCTTGCATGATTGTGGGACAATCCTACACAATGTGTGACAGCTCACACCGGAAGTCCGGAGATCGCACTCCGAGCGCTCTCGAATCGACAACCGCACGTCCACCCACGAACACAGGAGGGCCCATGGCCGGCTCCGACTCCCCGACCGCCGCGAAGACACCCTCGTCCGCAACCACTCGCAGAACGCTGCTGGGCGCGATGTTCCTAATGGCCACCTCGGCCATCGGCCCCGGCTTCATCACCCAGACCACGAGCTTCACCGTCCAGCTCGGCGCCGCGTTCGCGTTCGCGATCCTCATCTCGATCCTCGTCGACTTCGCGGTGCAGATGAACGTCTGGCGGGTCCTCGGCGTCGCGGGCATGCGCGCCAACGAGCTCGCCAACGCCATCATCCCCGGACTCGGCTGGGTGCTCGCGGCTCTCGTCTTCTTCGGCGGCCTCGTCTTCAATATCGGCAATATCTCCGGCACCGGGCTGGGCACGGACGCGATGTTCGGCCTTGACCCGAAGATCGGCGCGTCCGTGTCGTGCGTCATTGCGATTGCGGTCTTCCTGGTCAAGCGCGCGGGTGCGGCGCTCGACCGAATTGTCGTGGTCCTTGGCTTCGTAATGATCGCGCTGACGGTCTGGGTCGCCTTCACCTCCGGACCGCCTGTCGGTCTCGCGCTCAAGAACGCGGTGCTCCCCGAGTCGGTCGACTGGGTCGTCATCACCACCCTCATCGGCGGCACTGTCGGCGGCTACATCACCTACGCAGGCGCCCACCGCCTCGTCGATGCCGGGCAGACCGGCCCCGAAAACGTGGGCAGCATCGCGCGCGGATCGGTCCTCGGCATCCTCGTCACCGGCATCATGCGCGCAATCCTCTTCCTCGCCATCCTCGGCGTGGTCCACGCCGGCGCCGTGCTCGGCAAGGACAACGCCGCCGCGGACGCCTTCCAGTTCGCTGCGGGCGAGGTGGGCCTGCGCATGTTCGGCATCATCTTCTGGGCCGCGGCGCTCACCTCCGTGATCGGCGCCTCGTACACCACCGTCTCGTTCGTCACCACGCAGAAGACGAGCGACCGCACGCGCAACCTCATGACGGTCGCGTTCATCGTCGTCTGCCTCGGGCTCTTCCTCGCGCTCGGCAAAGCGCCCACCACGCTGCTCATCTTCGCCGGTGCGCTCAACGGGATCATCCTGCCCATCGGCTTCACGTTCATCATCTACGCCGCCTGGCGCCGCCGCGACCTCCTCCGGGGCTACGACTACCCGAAGTGGCTGCTCATCGTGGGCGTCGCAGCATGGGTGCTCACGCTCTGGCTCGGCTGGCAGGCGCTCGGCGGCCTCGGAGACCTCTGGAACAGCTAGCACCAGCAAGACCCGGATAACCCGAAAAACCCGGAAAACCCGAGAAAGGATCCGACCATGCCCCTCGCGATCGATCTCAACGCCGACCTCGGCGAATCCTTCGGCCAGTGGTCGATGGGCGACGACGAGGCGATGCTCGACATCGTCTCCAGCGCGAACGTCGCGTGCGGCTTCCATGCAGGCGATCCGCTCGTGCTGCTCGGAACGCTGGAATCGGCGTTCGCCCACGGGGTCGCCGTCGGCGCCCACGTCGCCTACCGCGACCTCGCGGGATTCGGGCGTCGCTACATCGACTACACCCAGGCCGAGCTCGAGGCCGATGTGCTCTACCAGCTCGCGGCCATCGACGGCATGGCGCGAGCGGTCGGTGGGCGCATCTCCTACGTCAAGCCCCACGGCGCGCTCTACAACACCGCGTTCGCCGACGAAGGCCAGGCCGAAGCCGTCGCGAGCGCGGTCGCGCGCTTCGATTCGTCGCTCACCATGCTCGGCCTGCCCGGTTCACAGCTCCTCGCCAAGTCCGCCGCCGCCGGCCTCGGCACCGCGATCGAGGCATTCGCCGACCGCGCCTACAACTCAGACGGCACCCTCGCGAGCCGCCGCACCGAAGGCTCCGTGCTCCACGACCCCGCCGAGGTCGCCGAGCGGATGCTCGCGCTCGTGCGCACCGGCGAGATCCCCGCGCGCGAAGGCGGCGCAGTACGCGTCGACGCCGCGTCGATCTGCACGCACGGCGACTCCCCCGGCGCCGTCGAGATGGCGCGCGCCGTGCGCGCGGCCCTCGAGGATGCGGGCGTCGAGATCCGCCCGTTCGCCGGCGATCGGGAGGAGTAGCCATGTCCGCCTCCCCCCTCGCCCCGCCCAGCGATCCCGGCGCGCTCACCCCCGCCGAGGCTCGCGCCCTCCTGCACTCCGGCCTCGACGTACCGACCGCCGGCTGGAGCACGGGCTTCGCGCAGGCCAACCTCATCGCCCTGCCCCGCGAGGCCGCGTTCGACTTCCTCCTCTTCGCCCAGCGCAACCCCAAGCCCTGCCCGGTGCTCGAGGTCCTCGAACCGGGCGAGTTCCACGGTGGGATCCTCGGCGCCGACTCCGACGTGCGCACCGACGCCCCTTCCTACCGCGTGTGGCGAGACGGCGAGCTCGCCGAAGAGACCACCGACGCGCGCGAGCACTGGACCGAGGACATGGTCGCGTTCCTCATCGGCTGCTCGTTCACCTTCGAGCACCCCCTCCTCGCCGCCGGCGTCCCCGTCCGCCACATCGCCGCCGGGCGCAACGTCCCCATGTACCGGACCTCGGTGCAGTGCCGGCCAGCCGGGCGCTTCTCCGGCCGCCAGGTCGTCTCGATGCGCGCGATCCCCGCCGCCCAGGTCGCCGACGCCGTGCGCATCTCCTCCCGCTATCCGTCGGTCCATGGCGCGCCGGTGCACGTCGGCGATCCCGCGGCCCTCGGCATCGCCGACCTGGACAATCCCGATTTCGGCGATCCGCCCGTGGTGGATGACGGCGACGTTCCCGTCTTCTGGGCCTGCGGCGTCACCCCTCAGTCCATGGTCATGGAATCCTCCCCTCCCCTGGCGATCACCCATTCGCCCGGCAAGATGATCATCACCGACGCCCCCGACACGATGTACCAGGTGCCCTGATGAGTACAGCCCCCAGCGAACTGCGACCGAACAGGCCGTTCCAGGTCCTGCCCTATGGGCCCACGGCTTCGCTCCTCGAACTCGATTCCCTCACAGAAGTAGAGGACCTGTTTGCGTTCCTCTGTGAGCGTCGCGACGCCGGCGAACTCGGCGGGGTCGTCGAGCTCGTCCCCGCCGGCCGGACCGTGCTCATCTCCGCCTCGAACCCGTCCGCGCGGGCGTCCGCCGTGGCCACATGCGAGTCGTGGGTTCCCGGAACGGCGAAGCCGGAGGCCGGGGACCACCACGAGATCCCGGTGGTCTACGACGGCCCGGACCTCGAGGACGTGGCGAGGCAATTGGGAGGCAGCACCTCCGACGTCATCGACCTGCATTCCGGGGCGAGGTATCGCGTGGCCTTCATGGGATTCAGCCCCGGCTTCGGCTACCTCACCGGCCTTCCCGAGGAGCTGCACCTCCCGCGGCGCGACGACCCGCGCGAGGCCGTGCCGCCCCGCTCCGTGGCGGTCGCCGGCGAGTTTTCCGCGGTGTATCCGCGCACGTCGCCGGGCGGATGGAATCTACTCGGACGTGCTGCGGTCCCGCTGTGGGATGAGGAGTGGGAGCGCCCCAATCTCTTCGCCCCAGGCGATACCGTGACCTTCGTTCCCGAGAAGGGGGCACGCGCATGAGCCACAACATCGCGACCATCCATCGAACGGGCCCGCTCGCCACTGTGCAGGACCTCGGTCGGCCCGGCCACATGGGTACCGGCATCCCCGTGTCCGGCGCGGTGGACCGCCGGAGCCACGGGCTCGCGCAGCGACTCGTGGGCAATGCCGAGTCGCGCGCCGGCATCGAGGCGACTATGGGCGGGCTCGAGCTCTCGTTCTCCGCGGACGTGACGGTCGCTGTCACTGGCGCCGAGCTCGAGGTGTTCGTCGGCTCGCGGCGCGAGGCGACCAACGCAGTTCTCCGCGTCCCCGCCGGCACACGGGTGCGCCTCGGCGCGCCGCGGGCAGGGCTGCGCTCGTACATTGCGGTCGCCGGGGGTTTCGAGGTGCCCGCGCTCTTCGGTTCCCGCTCGACCGATCTCCTCTCCGGGCTCGGGCCCGACCCGCTGGCCGAGGGCGATGAGCTCCCCGTGGGCGTGCCCGACACCGCCGAGGCTCCCGCGGCGCCCGAGGCCCGGGTGGAGCAGGCCGCGGTCGCACCACTCTCTACTTCGGTAGAGGTGCGGCTCCTCCCCGGGCCGCGGATCGATTGGTTCACCCGGGCGGCCCTCGACACGCTGCGCTCGGAGAGCTACACAGTGGGCGCGCGCTCCAACAGGATCGGCGTCCGCCTCGAGGGCGCGGCACTCGAGCGGGAGCGGAGCGGGGAGCTGACGTCGGAGGGCATCGTCCGCGGCGCCGTCCAGGTCCCGGCGGGCGGTGAGCCCCTCGTGTTCATGGCGGACCACCCCACGACCGGCGGTTACCCGGTGATCGCCGTTGTGCACCCCGAGGACCAGCACCTCCTCGCGCAGCTCGGCCCCGGCGGCCGGGTGCGCTTCCGGATGGACTAGTTCGGCCGCGGGCCGGTGCCGAAGCCCGCCGGACCGCGTGAACGGGACCGTGCGGCGAGGCGGACCTCCGCCGTCACGGATAGACAAAAGAAGAGGGCCGGCGCACCTCGGTGGTGCGCCGGCCCTTTCCCTGGAATTGCGCGTTCCTGCGTCTGCCCGCCGGAGCTTAGCGCGGCTGCGAGAAGGGCAGGTTCTGCCAGACCTCGCGGAAGGAGTCGGGGAAGTGCTGCTCCTCGACGCGCGGCAGCGGGTTGGAGGACTCGGACGAACCGACGGAGCCGAGGGAGCCGGTGGCGAGATCGAAGATGCTGGACATTGTGTGTTCCTTTCTCGAGGTCCCGAGGCGCTGGTGGCCTCGGCGACACATTCGAGAATGCAGCTCTCTCCTGTGCCAGCCCTCCCGCGGCAGATAGCGTCCGCTGTGGCCGTGCCGCCTCCACCCGGGGGCACGGCCTGCCCCTGCCCTAGCCCGGCTCGATCTCGTCTTTGAGCTGGTCGAGGGTCATTTCCCCGCTGTTGACGGCGGCCACCGCCTTCTTCGCCGCGCCCGTGGAGTCCCATGTATTCCACAGGAGCACGCCGATCGGCTTGCCGTCGCGGACGTAGTACACCACGGCCGCCGTGCCGTCGTCGTTCCACCGCTCGATGGCGTCCGCCGAGGCGTCGAGGGTGCCGATCGCCTCGTAGCCGTCGTCGAAGAGGTCCGACCAGAAGATCGGCGTGTACTCGTACGTCTCGTCGCCGCCGGCCATATTCTTCCCGGCGACCTCGCCTGTGTGCTCGGCGTTGTCGACGTGCTCGACGCGCCGGCGTCCGAACAGCGGGTCGACGAACGCGGCGATGTCACCGGCCGCGTAGACATCGGGCGCCGACGTCCGCATGTGCTCGTCGACGAGGACGCCGCCGTCGATGTCAATGCCCGCGTCTTCCGCGAGGCGCACGTTGGGGTGGACACCGAAGCCCACGGCGACGATGTCGGCCTCGACGGTTTCTCCACCTTCGCCGGAAATCTGCACGAACCCGCCCGCCCCGCCAGGCTCTACGCCCGAGACCTCGAAACCCGGACGGAGCTCGACGCCGTGCTCGCGGTAGGCGGTCTCGATCTTCGCGGTAATCGACGGCGGGAACATCTGCTCGAGCAGGTGCTCGCCCTTGTAGAGCAGCGTCGTCTTCGCGCCCACGGACGACAGCGCAGAGGCCAGTTCGGAGCCGATGTAACCGCCGCCGGCTACAACGGCGCGCTTGCCCTCTCCCGCCGCGGCGCGGAGCTCGCGATAGTCGGCGGCGCTGCGAAAGTAGACGACGCGCTCGTCGTCCGGAGCGAAGGGCATATTCGGCGAGGCGCCGGTGGCGAGGAGCAGCGTGCCGTAGCGAACGGTGGCCTGCCCGTCCTCGCTCTCGAGGTGCACGGTGTGTGCCTCGGCGTCCAGCGCGGTGGCGAACACTTCGAGCACGAGCTCGACGCCCTCGACCTCGGCGGTGTCGAGCGCGGAGCTCTCGGGCTTCGCCTCCTCGCCGTTCTTGTGCCACAGCGTCTTCGACAAATCAGGACGGTAGACGGGGCCGTCGGAATCGCCGGAGGCGACGAGGATCTTCTTTCCCCCCGCTTCGGAGATGGCGCGCGCGGCCTTGTCTGCGGCAGTGCCTCCGCCGATAATGACGTACTCATAAGAATCGGACAGCTCAAGGGACATCGTGGTTCCTTCCCGGCGCCGCTGCACAGCCGCGGGCATCTCCGCGCGGCGAGGCGCGTCCTCCCTTGCCACGCTACGCGCGGATCCGCACCAGGGAGGCGTCGATGTCGGCGCGGGTACGAGCGCCGGACAACGACATCGTCAGGTCGAGTTCCGCAGCGATATTCCGCAGCACCGCCTCCACTCCCCGCGCTCCGTCGATGGCGAGGCCGTAGAGATGGGGTCGCCCGATCGTCACTGCGTCCGCGCCGCAGGCCAGTGCCTTGAACACGTCGGCGCCGCTGCGCACACCGGAGTCCAGGATCAGCGTGTTCTCCCGCGCGATCGAGCCGCGGATCTCGCGCAGCGCGTCGAGGGCCCCGATCGCCCCGTCGACCTGCCTGCCGCCGTGGTTGGAGACCATCACCGCGTTGGCGCCGGCGGCGAAGGCGCGGTTCGCGTCCGCCGGCGTGAGGATCCCCTTGATGACGACGGGCAGCGCCGTCATCCCGCGAAGCTCCTCCACCTGATTCCACGACAGCGCTGGGTTGGAGTACACATCGAGGAACGTCTGCACTGCGGCGCGGGGCACGGGCGAGCGCAGGTTGTCGAGTAAGTAGCCGGCGGCCGTGCCGAGCAGCACGATGAACACCAGAGACGGCACCGTCACG
>NZ_DAINST010000051.1:0-23719 GCF_036741115.1 Dietzia sp. | reverse complement strand
ACCCACGCTACCGCCGTGAGAGGGCGGCGTCCTAGGCCGCTAGACGACGGGGGCCTAGCACGCAAAGATGCGTGCCGCGCTGGCCTACCAGGACTCGAACCTAGAACGACGGTACCAGAAACCGCTGTGTTGCCAATTACACCATAGGCCATTGCACGCCTGCTGCCACCGCATTCCCTTTCGGGTCCGGCAGCTCCTGGCGCGTGGAACACCTTACCAACATGTGGAGGGGCGATGGCAAATCGCCTGCGTGCGCGACAGTTCGCCGCCTATCACCCCTCCCATCGGGCCGCTACGCCTCCTCGACCGCCGGCGCGATCGGCGCGGCTGCGAGCCGCGACAGCGTCTTCTCCCGCCCGAGCAGTTCGAGGGACTCGAAAAGCGGAGGCGAAATGTGCGAGCCGGTCACCGCGACACGGACTGGCCCGAAGGCCTTACGCGGCTTGATCTCGAGCTTCTCCACGAGCGCTTCCTTGAGCGCCGCCTCGATGCTCTCGGTGGTCCACTCCCCGAGCCCCTCGAGAGCCGCGATCGCCGCGTCGACGACCTCTCGGGAATCGGCCTTGAGGTTCTTGCGCGACGAACCCTCGTCGACAGAGAAGCGTTCCTCCGCGATGTAGAGGAAGCGGATCAGCGACCACGCATCGGAGAGCACGACGATGCGCGTCTGGAGCATCTCTGCGATGAGCGCCCATTCCTGCGGGTCGAGGTCCGCCGGGAGCTCGGCGCCGCCTTCGTCCGGGTGCTCGCGGAGGAACGCCTCGAGCCGGGCCGCGAAATCCTCGGGCGCCAGCTCGCGGATGTGGTCGGCATTGATCGCATCCGCCTTCTTCTGGTCGAAGCGCGCCGGGTTCGAGTTCACGTCCCGGACGTCGAAGGCATCCACCATTTCGGCGAGGGAGAAGACGTCACGATCCTCGGAGAGGCCCCACCCGAGGAGAGCGAGATAGTTGAGCAGCCCCTCGGGCAGCATGCCACGGTCCCGGTGGAGGAAGAGATCCGACTCCGGGTCGCGCTTGGAGAGCTTCTTGTTCCCCTCGCCCATGACGAACGGAAGGTGCCCGAACTCCGGGACGCCGTCCGCGACGCCGATCCGGGTGAGCGCCTCGTACAGCGCGATCTGTCGCGGAGTCGAGGAAAGCAGGTCCTCACCGCGGAGCACGTGGGTGACCCCCATCAGGGCATCGTCGACGGGATTGACGAGCGTGTACAGCGGGATGCCGTTGGAGCGGGTGAGCGCGAAGTCCGGGACGGACCCGGCCTTGAACTCCGTGTGCCCGCGGACGAGATCGTCCCAGGACAGGTCGTGATCCGGCATGCGCAGACGGATCACCGGAGAACGGCCCTCGCCGCGGAACGCCTGCTTTTGCTCGTCGGTGAGATCGCGATCGAAGCCGTCATACCCGAGCTTCGGGTCGCGACCGGCGGCCTTGTGCCGTGCCTCGACCTCCTCGGGTGTGGAGAACGACTCGTACGCCTCGCCCGCATCGAGGAGCTTCTGTACGACCTCGAGGTGCTGCTCGCGGCGGAGCGACTGCCTGTAGGGCTCGTGGGGCCCGCCTACCTCGGGGCCCTCGTCCCAGTCGAGGCCGAGCCAGCGAAGTGCGTCGAGGATCGCCGAATACGATTCCTCGGAGTCGCGGCTCGAGTCGGTGTCCTCGATTCGGAATACGAAGGTACCGCCGGTGTGGCGCGCGTACGCCCAGTTGAACAGCGCCGTGCGGACGAGCCCGACATGCGGCGTACCCGTCGGCGACGGGCAGAAGCGTACCCGGACATTGCTCTTTTCGGGGGCAGTGCTCTTCGCAGTGCTCTTCTCGGAAGTCATGTGCCCCAGGTTAGTGCGCACCACCCGACGCGTTTCCTCCGCCTATGACGGCGGAGCTCCGCGCACCCCCGGCCCGCGCGATCTCGCCGTGTCGTTTCTCACACTCCGCCTGCTCCTCCTTCGGCACGCCTGGCCGAGCCGGCGGGCCGCCGCAGGTGGGCGCGGTGCCTCGCGGAATCATTTTGTGCCCCTCCTCGGCCAGCGCGGCCCCGCTCGTGCCAGGACGCGCCGCGATTCGCCGAAGGGGCATGGCGTCGCGAAAGCGCGGGGGTCTACGCTGACACTTAGGTAAGCCTATATTTGCCAAAGGAAGAGTTGTTCCATGTCGCTGACCACGCTTACGGTGACCTCACGGGAGGCGCTGACCCCCGGGATGGTGCGCGTCCATTTCCGCGCCGACGGCACCGCCGCCGCCGATGCGGAGAACACCGACCGTTACGTCAAGCTCGTCTTTACCGCGTCCGGGGAGAAGCTCCCGTCGGACACGAACCTCCGCGAGCTCCGCGCCTCGCTCCCCGCCGACGAGCAGCCCAGGGTCCGCACCTATACCGTGCGCTCGGCCGACCGCGACTCCGGCGCCGTCGCCATCGATTTCGTTACGCACTCCGGCCCGTCCGTGGCCGCGGCGTGGGCCGAAGCGGCAGAGCCCGGAGACGAGATCCAGGTCGCCGGCCCCGGTGGCGCGTACGTTCCCGACCCCGAGGCGCACAACCTCCTCGTCGCCGACCCGGCCGGGCTACCGGCCGCGCTCGCCGCGATTGAGCGCCTCCCCGCCGGTTCCCGCGCTACGTTGTTCGCCGAGGTCGAAAGCCCCGAGCACGAGCTGCCCGTGCGCGCCAAGTGCGTCGTCGAGGTGCATTGGTGCCATAGCGGCGCCGCCCCGCACGACGAGCGCGAGAGCGAACTCGTCCGCCGCGTGCTGGAATGGGAGTGGCCCGAAGGCCGGGTCAAGGTCTTCGCGCACGGCGAGCGCACCACGATGATGAAAGACCTTCGCCCCCACTTCCGCGCCAACGGGGTATCGGGAAAGGACCTCTCGGTCTCGGGCTATTGGCGCCAGGGCTTCGACGAAGACTCGTTCCAGGCGGGGAAGCGAACGGACCCGCTTGTCCGGGCCGCAGCCGAGGAGGACGGAAAGGGATAGGAGCAGAAGTGGAAGCAGCTCCGCCCCACGCCCGCCAGACCGTCCCACACACGAAGAGGCCCCGATGACCGAGATGAACGACCCCGACGCCCGCAGCGCCGCCTTCCCCGGCGGCGCCCCGGACGGCGCCACCACCGGCAAGCCGAAGGGGACTCCGGACTTCGCCCTCTCCCACCCCGACCACTCTCTGCGCGCACAAGAGATGACGGCGACGTACACGGATCCCACCGCGGCCGGGAAGGCGCTGCGCGACGGAACGGCGCGCCTCGTGGTCGGGGCGATCCCCTTCGACAGCCGGCGCCCCTGGGCCCTCGGGTGCCCGGCCCGCGTCGTCAGCGGTGCCGGGCCACTCGAGCCGCCGAGCTACTACCGGAGCGCGCGGCTCCCCCACTTCTCTCTGTCCGAGTCGATTCCCGCGCGCGCCGAGCACAGGGACAGGGTCGCCGCGGCCGTCGAAGTGCTCGAGTCCGGCGAACTCGACAAGGTCGTCCTCGCGCGACGAGAGGTCTACTCCGCCGACGGTTCGTTCGACTCGAGGACCCTGGCCGCGCGGCTCATGTCCGCGAACCCCAGCGGCTACGGCTTCCTCGCCGACCTATCCCCTGCAGGATCCGATTTCGCCGGGCACTACCTCGTGGGCTCGAGCCCCGAGCTGCTCGTGCGGAAGTCCGGCACCAGGGTGAGCAGCTTCCCGCTCGCAGGGTCCGCTGCCCGCTCCGCCGATGCGGAGGAGGACGAGCGGATCGCCGAGAAACTCTTCGATTCGGCGAAGGACCTGCGCGAACACCGCTACGTGGTCGAGCACATCACGTCGGTGCTCGAACGCTTCGGCGTGGAGGTGCACGCACCGGAGCGCCCCGAACTGCTCTCCACTCGCGAGCTCTGGCATCTCGGCACGCCGATCACCGCGAAAGTCACCGATCCCGAGGTCACGGCATTGGAGCTCGCGGCCGCGCTGCACCCCACACCCGCGCTGGGCGGGACGCCGGCCGCCGGCGCCGTGGACTACATCCTCTCCGAGGAAGAGGATCGACGCTTCTATGGCGGCGCCGTGGGCTGGTGCGACGCGCGAGGAGACGGCACCTACATGGTCTCGATCCGCTGCGGGGAGACCGACGAGCTCAACAAGAAGGTGTCGGCCTGGGGTGGAGGCGGGATCATCTCCGCCTCCGATCCAGACGCAGAGCTGCGGGAGACCGAGGTCAAGCTCGGGACGATACGCCGCTCGCTCGGGCTCTGACGTAGACCGGGCCACAAAAGGACCAAGGGCGGTGCCTGTCGATCGACAGGGACCGCCTGGAACCGCCGGACTGTGCTTTCCTGCGTCTACCGCGTTATCCCGCGACGACCGGGTTGCGCAGCGAACCGATGCCCTCGATCTCGACCTCGATCTCGTCGCCGGGCACCATCGGACCGATACCGGCCGGGGTTCCCGTGAGGATCACGTCTCCCGGCAGCAGGGTCATCACCTTCGAGATGTACGCGATGATCTCGCCGATGGTGTGGATGAACTGCGAGGTGGAGCCGTCCTGGCGGAGTTCGCTCGTGCCATCTGCGTGATGGAGCGTCGCGCGGACGTCGATGCCCGCAGGATCCAGGTCGGTGACGATCCACGGGCCGAGGGGGCAGAACGAGTCGTAGCCCTTCGCCCGGGACCACTGCCCGTCGGCGGCCTGCTGGTCGCGTGCCGTCACATCATTGGCGATCGTGTATCCGAGGATCACGTCCTTCGCCCTCGAGGCCGGGACGTCCTTGCACGGCCGCCCGATGACGACTGCGAGCTCGGCCTCGTGGTCGACCCGGTCCGAGGACGGCGGGTAGACGATGTCGTTGCCTGGACCCACGACCGCCGTGCTGGGCTTGAGGAAGATGAGCGGCTGCTCCGGCGCTTCGGTCCCCATCTCGGCGGCGTGCTCGGCGTAGTTCTTCCCGATGCACACGACTTTCGGGGGCAGGATCGGCGCGAGGAGGCGAACCTCTCCCAGCGGCCACTCGCGGCCGGTGAAGGTCGGCTCCCCGAACGGGTGCTGGTCGATCTCGGCGCACACGGCAGAGCCGGGATCGTCGACGTCTCCGCGGATCTCGACGAAGGCGAAACCCTGCGGGTGGGCGATTCTTGCAAGTCTCATGGGCCCAGGTTATCCGGCCGTGGGCCCTCGGCGGCGTCGAGGGCCCAGGGCTCTACTCGTGCATCCCCGACAGCGGCCAGCCGCCCTGTGCGAGGCGCGCCGCGACATTGCGGACGTCCTCGTCCGTGGGCTGCGACTTGGTGGTCATCTCGATCGCGTCGATGATCTGCTGCTTGGAGACCTCATCCGGGCGGGACTCGAGGAGCTGCCCGATGACCTGGTTGGCCTGCTCCGCGGAGAGCTCCTTCTTGAGGAGCGCGAGCAGGGGAAAGTAGTCCTTTGGCGGAATCCCCTCGGGATACCCCTCGCGCATCCAGCCGAGAACACTGTTGAAGATGTTTTCCCGACGCGCGTTGCCGTTTTCTTCCATCGTTCTCCCCTGCTCGTCGTATCCGCCCTGCGAATGCAGGGCGGACGGGCTAGTGCCCGATATCAAAGTTACCGGCGCCGAAAGGCTCTTTGCGTGTACTTCGCGTGCTGCTACTACTTCTTCTTGACGTCGTCGAACGGGATCGGATCGAACCCGAGGTAATGGATGATCGACTTCTCGGTGATGAGCAAGAGACCGAGGAAGGCGATGACTCCGACCACGACGAAGAAGGCGGTGGCGATTGCCTTGCCCGCCGGGCTCGCGCCGTGCTGTCCGTCCGCGGTGACGACGGCGTTGTACCCAAGCGACTTGATGCCGAATGAGAAGAGGATCGGGAGGCCCGCGCCGAAGACGAGACCGAGGATGAGGACGTTGAGGAGACTCTTCCCCATCGTGCCGAAATCGATACCCATGATGTGATTTACGCCCTTTCCTATGCCGAGGCGCCGGCGGCGCCGACGTTGACCGGCTCGTTGTCCGGATCCCAGTCGTCGTTGACGGAGTCCGCGCTGACGGCCTGCTTCCGCGAGTGGAGGTAGATGTAGCCCGAGAGCACGCAGAGGATGCAGAAGATCACGATGCCGCCGAAGAGCGCGCTGCCCGTCCCCTTCGAGATCCCGTCCGCGATGAGGAACGAGACGAAGCCGACGAGGCCGGCGAGCGGGAGCGTGATGAGCCACGCGGTGACCATGCGGCCCGCGACGCCCCAGCGAACCTTGGCGCCCGGCTTGCCGACGCCCGAACCTAGGATCGATCCGGTCGCGACGTGAGTGGTGGACAGAGCCATTCCGGCGTGCGACGAGGTCATGATAATTGCCGCGGATGCAGCCTCGGCGGCCATACCTTGGGGAGAGCTGATCTCGACGAGCCCCTTGCCGAGCGTGCGGATGACGCGCCAGCCGCCCATGTAGGTGCCCGCGGCGATCGCGACGGCACAGCACACGATGATCCAAATCGGGAGGCCGTTCTCCTTGGCGTCGGCTGCATCGAGCTGGCCGGCGGCGACGAGCGCGAGGGCGATGACACCCATGGTCTTCTGAGCATCGCCGGTGCCGTGCGCGAGCGAGACGAGCGAGGCGGTGCCGATCTGACCCCAGCGGAAGCTCGACGTCCGGAAGTTCTCACCGACGGTCTTGGTGATCGCGTAGACGGCGGCGGTACCGATCGCGGCGATGATGCCCGCGACGAACGGAGAAAACAGCGCCGGGATGACGACCTTGGAGAAGACGCCGTTCCAGTTGACGGCCCCACTGAGTCCCGCGATGGCGGTCGCTCCCAGGCCGGCGCCGATGAGGCCGCCGAAGAGTGCGTGCGAGGAGCTGGAGGGGAGGCCGAAGAGCCACGTGAGCAGGTTCCAGATGATTCCGCCGACGAGTCCGGCGAAGACGATCAACAGTGCCGTTTGCGCATCGAGGCCCGGCACCAGCGCCCCTGCGTGTTCCTTGTCCTGGATGTGCAACACATCGGTGGTGACCGTGAGCGCGACCTCGACCGAGAGGAACGCGCCGACGAGGTTGAGTACCGCGGAGAGGCCGACGGCGACCTTCGGGCTCAGAGCGCCCGTAGCGATCGAAGTCGCCATGGCGTTACCGGTGTCGTGGAAGCCGTTGGTGAAATCGAAGGCGAGAGCCGTGATAACCACCAGCACGAGGATGATCAGAACTGTTGTACTCACGAGCACTTATTGTGCTCCTTTTGTCCCCGATATTCGCAGTCGAAAGCACCTATAATTAGGCCACTGACCTGCAAACATCTAGTGTTCACCTTTAATTCATCGTAGATTTGGCCGTGTGCAAAACAAAAGCCGGGTCTGAGGCGCGTCGCACCCCCGGCCCGGCCTGGTACAGGCAGGAAATCGGCTCCTGCGTCTAGAGCTTCGCGACGATCGCGTCGCCGATCTCGGCGGTACCGAGCTTCTCATCCCCACGCCCGGCGAGGAACTCCACGACCGCATTTTCGACGCGTGCGGCCTCCTCGTCCTTGCCGAGGTGACGGAGGAGCAGGACCACGGAGAGAACGGCCGCAGTGGGATCGGCGATCCCCTGCCCGGCGATGTCCGGCGCCGAGCCGTGCACGGGCTCGAACATCGAGGGGTTCTCGCGCGAGGCGTCGATGTTGCCCGAGGCAGCGGTTCCGATGCCGCCGGACACCGCCGCGGCGAGGTCGGTGATGATGTCGCCGAAGAGGTTGTCGGTGACGATCACGTCGAAGCGCGCCGGATCGGTGACCATGTAGATGGTCGCCGCATCGATGTGGCAGTAGTCGACCTCGACGCCGGGGAACTCGGACGACACCTCGGTGACGGTACGCTGCCAGAGTCCGCCGCCGTTGACGAGCACGTTGGTCTTGTGCACGAGCGTGAGCTTGCCGCGGCGCGAGGCGGCGCGCTCGAATGCGTCGCGGACGACCCGCTCGATTCCGAAGCGGGTGTTCATACTCGTCTCGGTGGCCACCTCGTGCGGCGTGCCCACGCGGATCGCGCCGCCATTACCGGTGTAGAGCCCCTCAGTGCCCTCGCGGACGACCACGAAATCGATCTCCCCCGGCTCCGCGAGCGGGCTCTCGCCTCCCGGGTAGAGCCGAGAGGGGCGGAGATTGACGTGGTGGTCGAGCGCGAAACGCAGCGGCAGGAGGAAGCCCCGCTCGAGGATGCCCGGGGAGACCTTTCGCGGATCACCGATGGCACCGAGGAGGATGGCGTCGTGCTCGCGAAGCGTCTCCACGTCCGCGTCGGTGAGCAGCTCGCCGGTGCGCAGATACCTGTCCGCACCGAAATCGAACTCGACCTTCTCCACGCCCGGCACGACGGCGTCGAGGACCTTGACGGCCTCCGCCACGACCTCGGTACCGATCCCGTCTCCGGGGATCACCGCCAGCTTCATACCCGTCCTCTTCCTGTCGTGTCTGGTTCGGCTACTGCGCCGTGTCTTGCTCTGGACCCGTGGCCGATCAGCTCAGGTCGACCTGTGAGGTCTGGGCGTCGAGCTGCTCCGAGATGTCCTCGAGCACCGAGCCGGAGACGAGGCGGTCGACGCGGAGGATCACGGTCGCGCCGGAGCCTTCGGCGTCTTGGCTCAGCGCCGCGGCCTGGATGTCGATCCCGGCGCCGCCGAGTACGGTGCCGAGCTTGCCGAGGACACCGGGGCGATCGCCGTAGGAGACGATGAGGTTGTGCCCCTCGGCGCGGAGATCGAGGCTCCGCCCGTTGATCTGGACGATCTTCTGCACGTTCTGCAGCCCGGTGAGGGCACCGATCACGGTCGCGGAACCGCCGTCCGCCGTCACAGCCGTGACGGACACGGTCGAGCGGTGGGTGGCCGACTCCGAACGGGTGCGGACGTCGACGGTCACGCCCCGCTCCTCGGCGAGCTGGCCGACGTTGACGAAGGTCGCGGCGGTATCGGTGGTCGCGGCGAAGAGACCGCGGAGGGCGGCCGAACCGAGGATGTCGACGGGCTCGGAAGACAGCTCGCCGGCGACCTCGACCTGGACGGTGGTGGTCACGCCCGGGGCGAGCTCACCCGCGACCTTGCCGAGCTTGCGCACGAGCTCGAGCCACGGCGCGACCTCGTCGCCGACCGGTCCTCCGGAGACGTTGACGGCGTCCGGCACGAACTCGCCGTCGAGGGCGAGGAGCACGGAGCGGGCGACATCGGTCCCGGCGCGATCCTGCGCCTCGGAGGTCGAGGCGCCGAGGTGCGGGGTGACCACGACGTTGTCGAGCTCGAACAGCGGCGAATCGGTGCACGGCTCGGAGTCGAACACGTCGAGGCCGGCGGCGCGGACGCGGCCCGACTCGAGCGCGGCGAGGAGGTCCGCCTCGACGATGAGCCCGCCGCGCGCGGCGTTGACGATGACGAGGCCGTCCTTGGCCTTCGCGAGGTTCTCGGCGTTGATGAGCCCGGCCGTCTCGGCGGTCTTCGGCAGGTGCACGGTGACGATGTCCGCGCGCGACATGAGCTCGTCGAGCGAAAGGAGCTCGATGCCGAGCTGCGCGGCACGGGCGGCGGGAAGGTAGGGATCGTAGGCGACGATCTTGGTCTCGAACGCCGCGAGGCGCGAGGCGACGAGCTGGCCGATACGGCCGAGGCCGACGACGCCGACCGTCTTGTCACGGAGCTCGACACCGTTGAAGGACGAGCGCTTCCACTCGTGATCGCGCAGCGTCTTGTCCGCGGCCGGGATCTGACGGCAGGCCGCCATGAGGAGCGCGACGGCGTGCTCGGCGGCCGAGTGGATGTTGGAGGTCGGCGCGTTGGCGACCATCACGCCCTTCTCGGTGGCGGCGGCGATATCGACGTTGTCGAGTCCGACGCCGGCGCGGCCGACGATCTTGAGCTTCGGCGCGGCCTCGAGCACCTCGGCATCGACCTTCGTGGCCGAACGGACGAGGAGCGCGTCGGCATCCGCGACGGCCTCGAGCAGCTTCGGGCGGTCCGGCCCGTCTACCCAGCGAACCTCGACGCCGTCTCCCAGCGCATCGACGGTGGACTGTGCGAGCTTGTCGGCGATGAGTACGACCGGACGGCCACTTGCGCTCACGAGGCGATCTCCTTGTTCGTTTCGGGTAGGGAGTCCGGCGACCGGTTAAAGCCGGCGACCGGTGGCGGACGGCTACGGCCGGTCCCCGGCCCGCGGACGGACCTCCCACGTGTACCCCCAAGCCTAGCGGCCCTCTTCGCCGCGGTACACACCGCATCAGTCGAGGTGGCGCACGTCACGTTCCCACAGAGTGGATGCCCACTCCCAGGAGTCGAACCACGTTTCGCCGACTGATTCACCCCCTTTGGTGCGCCGATCTCAAATGGGTAGCATTCTCGGCATCGAACTTAGGGTGGCCTAAAGCCGCGGCTCGACGCCACGCGGGAGAGGTCGCCCGGAGAGGCGCCCACCATGCACGTAGACCTCGAGGTGGTCTCCGCCGAGAACCCCAATCCCGCGTTTCGCCGCGTCGTGTTCACCGGCGAACACATCGAACCGCTCCTGCGTGCGAAGGCGGCCGACGCTTACGTCAAGCTCCTCTTTCCCGGCGTCACCGTCCGTGGAGATTCGGCAAGAGAGAAGAAGGACCACAAGGTCAAGAAGGCGAAAAAATCAGAGAAGTCGACCTCTTCGCACCACGGCAAACCGTGCACGCGCAGCTACACCCTCGCGCAAATCGACCCCGAGGCTCGCACCGTCACCGTCGATTTCACCCGTCATGACGGCGGAGGTGCCGGCTACACCTGGGCGGCCGCGGCGCGCCCCGGCGACACCATTACGTCCTCCCTACCCCGCGGCTCGTATTCGCCCGGGAAGGGGGCCGACGCGTTCTTCGTGGTCGCCGACACTCCGGGGCTCCCCGCAGCCCGAAGGGTCATCGCCGCGGCGAAGAAGCCCGAGCGGATCCGGGTCATCGTGGACACCACTCTCAGCGAGGAACAGCTTGAGCTGCCGAAGAAGGTGCATTCGGTGACCATCGTGGATTCGTCCGAGAAGGGTTCGAATACGCGCTCGACGGAGAGCTCGAGCCTGCTCGACGCCCTCGAGGCCGCGAAATGGCCGAAGGGGACGGTCGAAATCTTCGCCCGCGGGGAGAAGACGGTGACCAAGCGGCACATCGGCCGCCTGGCCCGCGAGCGGGGCCTCGACCGCTCACGGGCGTCGATCTCGGGCTACTGGAGCGCGCCGCGGAGCTCGTAGCTCCCGGCGTCCGAGTTCGCCGCCTCGCCCTTCGCCGCCTCGCCCTTCGGCGCTGCGGCCGCGGCGCCGAAGGCCTCGGTGACCTCCTTCGCGGTCGCCACGACGCCGGCCCGCTTGTTGACGAAATCGATGGTCGCCGCGTGCTCCTCGCGCGAGAAATCGGCGATCGCGTCGCCGACAAGGAACGGCTTGATGTCGTTCATGAACGCCTCGACGGCGGTGGCCTGGCAGCCCATGTGGCCGTAGATTCCGGTGATCACGAGCTGGTCGAGCTCGGCCTGGCGCATGAGCTGGAGGAGATCGGTGCGCGCGAATGCGGAGTAGCGCCACTTGGTGAGGACGATGTCGCCCTCCTGCGGCTCGAGCCCTTCGACGACCTCGGTGTCGACGCCCTCGGACATCCCTGGGCCCCAGAACTCGCTGAGTAGGCCGCGGCGCAGGGGGTGCTGGTCCCCCGGCTGCGCGGAAAAGATGATCTGCACGCCGGCCTCGCGGGCGGCCGCGACGATCTCGGCCATCGAACGCAAAGCAGTGGCGATCGGCTCCGCATCCGAGTCGTAGGCGCGGACGAAGTAGTTCTGCATGTCGTGGACGAGGACGGCACACGAGCTGGGCTCGATGCTCCAGTCCACCCTGCGCGGCTCCGCCACCTGGGGAATCGTGTACGGGTCGATCGCGGGGATGGCCATTGCTACGCGGCGCCTTTCGGAGGGGACGGAGGACAGCGCCGAAGGCAGGCAAGCCTACCCTCAGCAAGCTGTCGGTCACCTTACCGCTGGGCCGCTCCGCCGTCTACAACGACCTCTTGGAGGGTCATGTGCCGGGCCGTGGGGCCGAGGAGGAAGGCAACGACCCCCGCGATGTCGGCCGGCTCGGCGATGCGACGGAGAGGGATACCGGTCTTGAAGTCGCCCGGGACGCCAGCGATCACTGCGCCCTCGCCCGAGGGGTCCGCCCAGCCATCGGTGACCATCGGAGTGCGCGTCGTCCCCGGATCCACGACGTTGCAACGCACCCCGAACTCCGCGGCCTCGAGCCCGAGCGACCGGGTGAAGTGCGAAGCCGCGGCCTTCGACGCCGCGTATGCGGCCATCCCCGCCCGAGGCACCACCGCGGAATTCGAGGCCACCGTGAGCATCGAGCGCAGGTTTCCCTCACCGCGCGCGTCCTGCTCGCGCATGAGTCGCAATCCGGCCCGGCTCACCAGGAACACGCCGAAGGCGTTGACGTCGAAGAGCCTCTTCCACTCGGCGGCCGGCATTTCCGTCACCCTCCCCGAGTGCAGGACCCCGGCGACGTTGACGACGGCCTGCAAGCGGCCTCCCGTGCCGGCGCAGTATTCGGCTACTTCCGCGAAGAGGGCGTCGACGGCCGCTTCGTCGTCGACGGCAAGGCTCCGCTTGAATAGTCCAGCGCCACCGACACCGGCGGCCGACGACGTACCGAGAGCCTCGACACCCGTAGAGCTCTCGGACCCGCGCTCTTCTGCGGCGCCGAAGCCCTCGGCGACGTCCGCGGCGAACACAATGTAGCCCTCGTTCACGAGCGCAGAGGCCACGGCCGAGCCGATGCCTCCGCCGGCCCCGGTGACCACGGCGATCCTCGGCACGCCATCCGGCTCGCCGCCCCCGGCGATAACATCCGCCCGACCCGTCCCGTCCAGCGCTGTCGCTCCGCCGATCGCGCCGCCGTCCGCTGCGCTACCCGCTGCCCTACCCGCTGTGCCGTCCACTGCGTCGTCTGTAGTGCTCATGGTGTGGGTCCGTATCCTCGTGGTCGATTCCGGTCGCGGCTCGAACGCGGACTCGTGCCGCGCCTCTACCGCGGCCATGGTGTCACGGCGACCCACTGGCCCCATCCCCCGGGCCACGAGACGGACAGGAGGCCAGATGGACCGACGGACGAGTCGTCAGACGGAACGTCCTCGCCGCGCCCGCTCCCACGACGTCGACGTGGTGGGCTCCGGGCCCAACGGCCTTTCGGCCGCGATCTCGCTGGCGCGCCAAGGTTTCTCGGTGCGCGTACACGAGTTTGCCGAAGTGCCCGGCGGCGGTTGCAAGACGGTGCCCCTGGCGGGGCTCCTGCACGGCGAACGCACAGGACACCTCGCCGAGCACGCCGAACTGCTCTCCGACCCGTGCTCCGCCGTGCATCCCCTCGCCCTGGCCTCGCCGTTCTTCCGCTCGCTCGGTCTCGAGCGCCACGGCCTCGAGTATCTTCACGCGCCATACCCGTTGGGCCACCTTGTCGGGCCCGGCCGTTCGGCGGTGCTCCCCCGTGAACTCCAACAAGTGGGCGAAGAGCACCTGGGGTCCGGGCGCGACGCCCGGGTGTGGAGTGCGGCGCTGAACCCTCTGGCCGTGCACGCCGACGAGATCGCCGCGCTCATGCTCTCCGACGGTCGCGCGCCGGGTTCGGCTCGGGCGGCTGCGGGAAATCCCGCCGCCATCCCCGCCCTCGGAGTCGGTGGCGTGGCGCGGGCCACCGCGGCGCTCGGGCACGGCGGCCGCATGCTGTATTCGGAGCTGCGCCGTCATCCGGAGTCCTCCCCCGCCGCGCTGATGGCAGGCCTCGCCGTCCACGCGATCGCCCCGCCCGCGCGCCCCGTGGCCTTCGGCGCGGGCCTGCTTCTCGGCGCAACGCTCCACGGACGGGGATGGCCCGTGCCGCGCGGCGGATCCGGAGCGTTGCTCGATGCGCTTCTAGCAGAACTCGACTCGTGGGGTGGGAGCGTCGATTGCGGCGCGCGCGTCGATTCCCTCGACCGCCTCGAGGGCCGGGCCGTGATCCTCGCGGTGGGTGCTGCGGAAGCGCGCAGAATCCTCGCCCACTCGAGCGGAGTCCGGGTGCCGCGGGCAGAGATCCCGCGAGGCGGCGGCGCCGCACGCGTCGATTTCGTTCTCTCCGGCCCCGTGCCGTGGCGCGATCGCCGGCTCGAAGAGGCGGGAACGCTGCACCTCACCGGGAC
This sequence comes from Dietzia sp., assembly GCF_036741115.1. Taxonomy (NCBI): domain Bacteria; kingdom Bacillati; phylum Actinomycetota; class Actinomycetes; order Mycobacteriales; family Dietziaceae; genus Dietzia; species Dietzia sp. Next base: position 9,598 of record NZ_DAINST010000051.1, on the reverse strand, counting down.
CGCCACGGACGCCGGGTACGCCGAGCGGGAGGTCGTCGCCGGACGTCTTCCCGCGCGCCCGGCGATCCTCGCGAGCCAGCCCTGGGCCGCGGACCACGGGCGGATCGCCACCGACGGGCGGCGGGTGCTGTGGACGTACGCGCACGTGCCCAACGGGAACCGGCAATCGGTGGCCGACGCGATCGCCGCCGAGATCGAGGCCCACGCCTCGGGATTCGGGGATGTCGTGCTCACGCGGGTCGAGCGCGGCACGGCCGAGCTCGAGTCGGCGAACCCCTCGTACCCGGGCGGCGACATCGCCGCCGGAGCTGCAACCATCCCGGGCATGGCGTTCCGCTACGCGCGCTCGATGGACCCGTATTCCGCCGGTACCCGCGGGGTGTGGCTCGCCTCGGCGTCGACGCCCCCGGGACCGGGCGTGCACGGCATGGCCGGAGCGCATGCCGCGCGTCGCGTTGCCGCGGCGCTGCGCTCGGGTTGCGGGCGTTGAGCGCCAGCGACCGCCGCCCTACGCCCTGTCGGCGCCCGCTACTGGTACGTGACGAGCCACGGCTTGGGCTGCTGCGCCATCGACTGCTCGGGGGTGTACATCGGCGTGTCCTCGTCGTAGAAGTTCTTCCACGCGAGGTTGACCCCGGCGGGCAGATCCTGCTTCATCACTTCCCACGTCTTCTCCTTGTCCTCCGGCGTGCCGTGGCCGTCGGCGTGGATCACGGTGGCGATCTCCGGCCGGGAGGTGTCGAGCCGCTCCCGCTCGCGGATCATCTGCTGCTGGAACTGGTGGATGACGAACATCTTCTGCGGCAGCCCGGCGTCGGCGGTGAGGTCGGCCAGCCACTCGCCCACCGCGTTGACCTCGTCGACGGAGACGTGCCCGACCTCCTGCGCCGGTAGGGCCCCGGGCTCGAGCCGCCACTCGGGGTCGAGCGCGAGACCGACGCCCGGTCGCTTGAGCAGATCCGCGTAGGCCTTCGCCTGGTCGAGGAAGTTCGCGCGCCCCGGCTGCAGGTCGATGAGCGCATACCCGCCGGCCTTCGTGATCGCATCTACCGAGGCCTCGAGCTGCTCCGGCGACGTCAGGGAGCTGTAGGCGCCGTCGGGCCCGGGGTCCGCCGAGGCGACGGAGCCGATGATCTCGAAGGTCGGGATCACCGTCTGCCGCGAGAACGGCCGGTACTCGTCGGCGAGCTCCTCGACGCGCCCCACCGAGGCCGCCGGGTCCTGCTCACCGAGGATGCCAAGCGCTGGGATGCCTGGCGCACCATAGGCCGCCACGAAGCGGTGCCCGGGGAAGATGAGCTGCCCTCCTCCCGGCAGCTGCTCTTCGGTCTTCGCCTGCTCGATCTGCTTGGCGATCTGCTCGTCGGTGCCCCAGCCGTTTCCGAGGGTCAGGATGGAAGATGCGCGTGTGACGGCGTCCACCGATTCCGCGTCGACGCGCGGGTCCGCGCCGGGGATGTGGACGAAATCCAGCCCGGAGGCGCGCCCCGTGACCACACCGGCGACCGAGGTCCCGTCCGCGGCGAGCGCGGTGGGCTCTGCGCCGGATTCCTTCGGGGACAGGCGCGAAAACGTCTCGCCGGAGCCTTCCTCCGGCCCCGGCACGGGCTCGGCGCCGGCAAGGGTCACGTAGGTCGGCGATTCCGGTTCGGAATCGGCGAGCTCGTCATCGATCTCGTCCGCCGGAACAGGCTTCTCGGCCGAGAACTCAGCGCCGATCTGAGCCCCGAGCGCGACGGCGCCCGCGGCGGCGTCTGTGACCTTCCAGTCCCCGTCAGGTACGTCGGCATCGCCCACGCGAAGGATCGAGGTGACCCCGAGCCGCTTGAGCTCCGTTTCGAGCCCATCGGAGCCGTCGACATCGGCGACGAGCATCGGGCTGCGCAGCGCGACCGCGGCGCTGCCGGCCACGGCCTGGGCGGCGTCGTTGCCCGCGGAGACCACGGCGACCGGCGATTTCTCCAGCAGCGCGGAGCTCACGTCGATCCCGGCGGGCCTGTCATCGGCGACCCTGGTGAGATCCCCGAAATCGCCTTTCGCCTCGACGGTCCCGGATTCGGCGTCACCCGAACACGCGGACGTCCCGGCGAACACGACGACCGCCGTCATGGGCAGAACAGCAATGCGTCGCCACAGGCGTGCCCGGGTGTTGATCGTCATTTTCCCTCGCAGACTCGAGTATTGGGCTGGACCGACTATCTGGCTCGGCTCGTCAGTCTAGGGCCCAACGGGCGCGATTTACGGTTGCCCCTCGCAAAGAACGAGCCCCGCCTCCCGGCAATACCGGGAGGCGGGGCTCGCGAGACGCGCTATGCGCGGGCCGGCGCCTGGAACGCCGGGAGAACCGCAGGAGAATCAGGCGGTCTCGGTGATGGGGCGGTCGACCCAGCTCATCATGTCGCGGAGCTCCTTGCCCGTCTTCTCGATCGGGTGCTCGGCGAACTTGGCGCGCAGGCCCTCGAGCTCGGTGTTGCCGTTCTCGACATTAGCGACGAGGCGCTTGACGAAGGTGCCGTTCTGGATGTCGGCCAGCACCTCCTTCATCCGCTCCTTGGTGCCGGCGTCGATGACGCGAGGGCCGGAGAGGTAGCCACCGAACTCGGCGGTGTCGGACACCGAGTAGTTCATGCGCGCGATGCCGCCCTCGTACATGAGGTCGACGATGAGCTTGAGCTCGTGGAGGACCTCGAAGTAGGCCATCTCCGGGGCATAACCGGCCTCGACCATGACCTCGAAGCCCGTCTTGACGAGCTCCTCGGTGCCGCCGCAGAGCACGGCCTGCTCACCGAAGAGATCGGTCTCGGTCTCCTCCTTGAACGTGGTCTTAATGACGCCGGCGCGCGTGCCGCCGATGGCCTTCGCGTAGGACAGCGCGAGAGCCTGGCCCTCGCCCGTGGGGTCCTGCTCGACGGCGATGAGGCAGGGCACACCCTTGCCGTCGACGAACTGGCGGCGCACGAGGTGGCCCGGGCCCTTCGGCGCGACCATCGCGACGGTGATGTTCTCCGCCGGCGTGATGAGGTCGAAGTGGATATTGAGGCCGTGGCCGAAGAAGATAGCGTCGCCCTCGGAGAGGTTCGGCTCGATGTCCTCGGTGAAGATCTTGGCCTGCGAGGTGTCGGGGGCGAGGATCATGATGACATCGGCCCAGGCAGCCGCCTCGGCGTTGTTCATGACCTTGAGGCCGGCCTCCTCGGCCTTCTCGCGGGACTTCGAGCCCTCGCGGAGGCCGATCGCGACATCGACGCCCGAGTCGCGGAGCGAGAGCGAGTGGGCGTGGCCCTGCGAGCCGTAGCCGATCACGGCGACCTTCTTGCCCTGGATGATGGCGAGATCTGCGTCGTCGTCGTAGAAGGTTTCAATTGCCATGGAAATGCTTCTCCTCTTGTGGGATAGACCCTTGTTCGGTTAAAGAATATCGGTTGATCGGAGCTGCCAGTGTTCGGCGCCACTCTCCGCGCACGTTAGCGCGTGGTCGCGATCGCCTTCGGACCCCGGCCGAGCGCGACCATGCCGGACTGCACGATTTCGCGGATGCCGTACTCGTCGAGCATGCGGAGCAGAGCGGTGAGCTTCTCCGGCGTGCCCGTCGCCTCGAGGACCACCGACTCCGGCGCGACGTCGACGACGTGCGCGCGGAACAGGTCCGCGACCTCGATGATCTGGCTGCGTGTGTTGGCGTCTGCCCGGACCTTGACGAGGACGAGCTCGCGGGCCACGGAGGCCGAGGGCTCTTGCTCCACGATCTTGATCACGTTGATGAGCTTGTTGAGCTGCTTGGTGATCTGCTCAAGGCGGATGTCGTCGACGGCGACCACGATGGTCATCCGCGACAGCCCGTCGGTCTCCGTGGGTCCCACGGCGAGCGAAGAGATGTTGAAGCCGCGGCGCGAGAACAGGCTCGACACGCGTGCGAGCACGCCCGGCTTGTCCTCGACGAGAACGCTGAGGGTGTGGTTCGTCGTCATCACTCGTCTCCTGCATTCTCGTTGCGGTCGGTGGCGGCCCTCTCGGCAGCCTCGGCCTTGACTGCCGCGTCGACCTCAGCCATCTGCTCGTGGATATCGGCCGGATCGTCGGCCGCGGACTCCTCGTCGTCGAACAGCGGGCGGATGTCGCGCGCCGCCATGATCTCGGAGTTCGACGTCCCCGCGGCGACCATCGGCCACACCTGTGCGTCGGCGCCGACCACGAACTCGATCACCACCGGGCGGTCGTCGATCTCCTGTGCCCGCTTGATCGCCGCGTCGACGTCATCCGGCTTCTCCACGCGGATCGACACGCAGCCGAGGGCCTCGGAGAGCTTGACGAAATCCGGGATGCGCAGCGAATGCGTCGACAGGTCGGTCTGCGAGTAGCGCTGCTCGTAGAACAGCGTCTGCCACTGGCGGACCATCCCGAGGTTGCCGTTGTTAATCAGCGCGACCTTGATCGGGATGTTCTCGATCGCGCAGGTGGCGAGTTCCTGGTTGGTCATCTGGAAGCAGCCGTCGCCGTCGATCGACCACACCTCGGCCTCGGGCCGACCCATCTTCGCGCCCATCGCGGCCGGAACGGAGTAGCCCATCGTGCCGAGCCCGCCCGAGTTGAGCCACGTGCGCGGCTTCTCGTACTTGACGAACTGCGCCGCCCACATCTGGTGCTGGCCGACGCCGGCGCAGTAGATCGCGTCCGGACCGGCGAGCGCGCCGAGCCGTTCGATGACGTACTCGGGCGAGAGCGAGCCGTCGCTCTGCCGGCCGTAGCCGAGCGGGTAGGTGTCCCGGAGGTGGTCGAGCTCGGCCGTCCACGCACCGAGATCGGGCGCGTCGGCGCCGGCGCGGTTGCCGCGGATCGCCTCGGTGAGCTCGGTGATCACCTCGCGGCAATCTCCAACGATCGGCACGTCGACTTCGCGGTTCTTGCCGATCTCCGCCGGGTCGATATCCGCGTGGATGACCTTCGCATCGGGGGCGAAGGAGTCGAGCTTGCCGGTCACCCGGTCGTCGAAACGCGCCCCGAGGGTCACGAGGAGATCGGCGCCCTGCAGCGCGGCGACCGCCGAGACGGAGCCGTGCATGCCGGGCATGCCGTAGTGCAGGCGGTGGGAGTCCGGGAACACACCGCGCGCCATGAGGGTGGTGACGACGGGGATGCCCGTCAGCTCGGCGAGCTCGAGCAGCTCCGCAGAGGCATCGGCCTTGATCGCTCCGCCGCCGACGTAGAGCACCGGCTTCTCGGATTCGGCGATGAGCCTCGCGGCCTCGCGGATCTGCTTCCCGTGGGGCTTGGTCACGGGGCGGTAGCCGGGCAGCCGCATCTCCGGCGGCCACGAGAAGACCATCTCGTTCTGCAGCACGTCCTTGGGGATGTCGACGAGAACGGGCCCGGGGCGACCGGTCGAGGCGATGTGGAAGGCCTCGGCGAGGATCCGCGGGAGGTCGTCGCCCTTGCTCACGAGGAAGTTGTGCTTGGTCACCGGCATCGTGATGCCGGAGATGTCGGCCTCCTGGAAGGCGTCGGTGCCGATGAGGCTCTGCCCCACCTGGCCGGTGATCGCGACGATCGGGACGGAGTCCATCGCCGCGTCCGCGATCGGGGTCACGAGGTTCGTCGCGCCCGGACCCGAGGTCGCCATGCACACGCCGACGCGCCCGGTGGCCTGCGCATATCCGGTGGCGGCGTGGCCCGCGCCCTGCTCGTGCCGGACGAGGACGTGCCGGACCTTCTCCGAGTCGAAGAGCGGGTCGTACGCGGGAAGGATCGCGCCGCCGGGGATGCCGAATACGACATCGGCACCGATCTCCTCGAGGGACCGGACCACTGCCTGCGCGCCCGACATGCGTTCGGGGGCGACTCGCCGATTCTGGTCACGCTGTCCGCCGCCGCCCGGGACCGTGCCCGGCGTCGGCTGTGCCGCTGGTGCGCTCACTTCACATCTGTCCTTGTCTCGGTGGTGCTGGTCTTCGTCGTCGACAGGACTGCCGACAAGGCACTTCGCTCGACCTCGTGCCCACGTGCCCGATAAGGGCGGCCTTCATCGATTATTCCGGCGTCGCCCCGGGTCTCGGACACCGGGTCACGGGCTGGCATGCCCGGGGCAACAAAAAACCCTCGTCACAGCGGTGGCTGTGCGAGGGCGCGTCGACGAATTACCGAACTCGGGGAAGCTCAGGCGCCGACGCGCGAGCCAAGTACGAGTCCGATCAACGAGGTCATGGTCGTAACCCTATTCCGGCGCCGCTTCGGTAGTCAACTTGTGGGCGCACACGTCCACACTTTGGGAGCACTGACGCACGGCGTCACGAGAGGACCGGGGCGGGGGCGCGCCGGCGGTCCCCGACCTGGGAGACTGGGCCCATGAGCGAGAACGAACAGCACAACATCCAGCCGCGGCCCGAATCCCGTTTCCGCCCCCCGGAGGTCGAGTCCGCACCGCGCGACCGTTCGCTGTTCCGCGTCTCCCCCATTGCCTACCTCATGCTCGGGATCTTCCTGCTCGCCATGCTCGGTCCGCTCTATTACGCCCCGTCGTGGGGATGGGTGTTCCTCGTGGTGCCCGTCGGCTTCGCGTGGTGGGTGGCCAGGTCGTGGACCCGCGTGGATGACGCCGGAGTGCGCATCTCCACGTGGCGGTCCCGGACCTTCGTGCCGTGGGACGAGGTCAAGGGCCTCAATTTCCCGAAGCGCGGGACCGCTCAGCTCGTGACCTCCAAGGACAAGTTCCTCACCCTGAGCTCCGTGGGCTTCAACGACCTTCCGCGCCTCGCCGAGGTCAGTAAGGGCCGAGTTCCCGATCCGTTCTATGCGCCGGTCGATGCGGCAGACTTCGATGCCGCTGCCGACGCGGGTTCGGGGGCGGGCGGCGAGGGCCGTAGCGCGCGGGCCGGCGATACGGAGTAGCGGAGCTGCCCGACAGCGGCGTCGACGGACGGATAGTCAAGCAGAGGGAGAATCGGACTCTGGCGCAGGCCCGGTCGTGAATACGAAAAAGGGCCCGGCGAACGCCGGGCCCTTTTCTATGTCCACTTGCGACTATCGCTGACGCTCGTGACCGACGCTTCCGCTGGTCACGTGCTCGAGTTCCCGCGGGTCATCGCCCTGGCTCTTCGGGGTGTCTGCGTCCTCCCCTTCGAGCGCCTTGGCGAGCGCGGGCGGAAGTGGGGTGCCGTTGGGCTCGCGGGTGAAGCCACGGCGGTCGTAGTACTTGGTCACCGCGAGGCCGAGAACGATGGCGCCGACGAACCAGGCGAAGAGCACCCCGTAGGCGTGGCCGAGGCCGTCGTTCCAGGCGTCCGGGGTGAACAGCATGGCGCGGATGCCGCGCACGCCCGCGTTGATCGGCTCGACTTGCCCGATCGTGTCGAACCAGCGCGGGAGCATTTCCGCCGGAATGGCCCCCGAGGACGTGGGAATGCCGAAAACGACGAAGACGAGCAGGTTGATGAGCATGCCCGGATTGCCCGCTGCGGCGATCACGGCGTGACTGGCGAAGCCGACCGCTGCAATACACACCGTGGAGAACAGCACCATCTGCCAGAACGGGAACGCGGTGACACCGATGCCTCTGGATATGCCGGCCGCGATGATGCTGATGAGCGGCGCGATAATGAGCGTGACCGCCCATTTGCGCACGAGCACACGGGTGCGGCTGTGGGTTGCCAGCGGCGCGAGGTGTGAATACGGGCCGATGTCGAGGATCGCGAATCCAAGCCGCGAATCGAGCATCTGCGACACGACCATCGCGCCGGTGAACCCGGCGAGAACGAGCACGAGCGCGAAGAACAGCGGGAAGCTCGCGTTCGTCACGCCGCCGTCGAGCGGCTGAAACACCTGCTGCTCGATCGACACCGGATCGGCGAGAGCCGCCGCGGCAGCCGGAGACACCTCGTGCTGCGCCGCCTCCGCGAGGGTCCTGCCGTTGTCGAGGACCTGCGCCCCCACCTGCTTCGGCACGGACTCGTTGAGCTTCCCGGCCAGCGTCGCCATCACCTGTGGGGCGGGAACCGACGCCCGCGGCGCGTTGAGCACCGTGATCTGCGCGCGCGGAGGCGCATTCCCTTCCGCACCGTCGTTTCCGGCGGTCTGTGTCACGAGATCGGCGATGTTTTGGGATAGCTCGGCCGGGAAGACGACCGCACCGAAGAATTCACCCTTGGCCATTCCCGACTCGGCGGTGTTTCTGTCGACGACGCGCAAATCGACCTCGGCGAAATTGTTCTGGTCGAGGATCCCGCCGATCACTTGATCGGCGACGTCGAGGCGCTGGTCCCCTACCGGCGTCGAGACCGTCGCGCCTTGGTCCTCATCGACGATCGCGATGGGCACGTGGTTGAGATGGGCCTGCGGATTGGCCATGCCCTCGAAGTACATGAACGAGATGACCGCGAAGAGGGCGATCACCGCGAGCATCGCGCCGAGCGAGTGCTGGAAGAACTGCCGGAGGATTCCGGCGACTGAGTTCGCTGGATGTTGGCGCTTCGGCTCGTCGTTCAATGGCGCTTCCGTCATGGCCCTCAGTATGGCATCAGGCGGCCGGCGCGCCGTTTGTGCCGCGACGTCCTGCGCCCATCGCGGTTGCGCGTGGTTGCCGGCGCGGTTACCCATGGGGGCCTCATCGGGAATAGAGCCCATCGGCCCCGCGTTGCCGAGAGGTAACCGGCGCCTGCGCAGGCTTCCCACATCGTGAACAGGGGTGCCCATACTGTGCGCACTCCACCGGCCAGTTTGGCATCACGGACCACAGATTTAAGATGGACACATATCTCGCCGCCACTGGGCGGCGATCCCGATCGAGAATAAGGAGCGGCGATATGCCACCACTTCGGTCACGAACTTCCACCGCAGGTAGGAATGCCGCGGGCGCGCGCGCCCTGTGGCGCGCGACTGGCATGGAAGAAGGCGACTTCGGCAAGCCCATCGTCGCAATCGCCAACTCCTACACCCAGTTCGTGCCTGGCCACGTCCATCTCAAGGACGTCGGCGATATCGTCGCGGAAAGGGTCAAGGAAGCCGGGGGCGTCCCGCGCGAGTTCAACACCATCGCGGTCGATGACGGCATCGCGATGGGCCACTCGGGCATGCTCTATTCGCTGCCGAGCCGCGAGATCATCGCCGACTCCGTCGAGTACATGGTCAACGCGCACACCGCCGATGCCCTCGTGTGCATCTCGAACTGCGACAAGATCACCCCCGGCATGCTCAATGCCGCCATGCGCCTCAACATCCCCGTGGTCTTCGTCTCCGGCGGCCCGATGGAATCTGGTTCCGCCGTCGTCGTCGACGGGGTCGCGCGCTCTGGCTCGGATCTCATCACCGCGATCTCGGCCTCGGCTAACGACAACGTCTCCGATTCCCAGCTCGCCACCATCGAGGAGTCGGCGTGCCCGACCTGCGGTTCGTGCTCAGGCATGTTCACCACCAATTCGATGAACTGCCTGACGGAAGCCCTCGGCCTCTCCCTCCCGGGCAACGGTTCGACACTGGCGACCCACGCCGCGAGGCGCCGCCTGTTCGAGAAGGCCGGGGAGCTCATCGTCGACCTGTGCACCCGCTATTACGGCGAGAACGACGAGTCGGTCCTCCCGCGCAACGTCGCGACCAAAGAGGCGTTCTCCAA
>NZ_DAINST010000050.1:0-23934 GCF_036741115.1 Dietzia sp. | reverse complement strand
CTTCTCGTCGAGCTCGGTGGTGACCTTGAGCTCGCGTCCGCTGTCCTTGAGTCCGATGGTGAGCAGCATGGCTGTTCCTCTCCCGTGGTAGATCGCTTGTTTCTACGTTTCTTTCGTCCCTGTCCGGCGATGACGACGGACGTCCCCGTCCGCCATCGTCGCCGCCATTTCTACCTATATCTACCCGCATCGCGCCCCAGGGCGCCGCCGGGGTCGCCGCCTCCGACGGTCCGTGGACGGCCTCCGCACCCGCCACGCTTCCGCCGCGGGGCCATGATCGCCCCTCCGGGACGATAGGATCGGCAGGTGGACACGCCGGAGTACCCGCCGGCGGACACGATGCCGAATGCGCTCCCGGCCCCTGGCGGACTCGGGCACACGGCGCGGCGAGAGGAAGCACCCTGAGTACGAGCGACAACGGAACCCACGACGACACCGAGACGGGCGCCGGAGCAGACCCCGCCCCCGCGACATTCGCGGACCTCGGCGTCAACCCGGCGATCTGTGGATCCCTCGCCGAGCGCGGGATCACCTCCCCGTTCGCGATCCAGGAGCTCACCCTCCCCATCGCGCTCGAGGGCCGCGACATCATCGGTCAGGCCCGCACGGGCATGGGCAAGACCTACGGCTTCGGCATCCCGCTACTCGATCGCATCGCCGCGGGCAAGGTCGCCAAGCTCGACGGAACCCCGCGCGCTCTCATCGTCGTCCCCACCCGCGAGCTCTGCCTCCAGGTCACCTCCGATCTGCGCCTCGCCGCCGAGGACCTCGAGGTGCCGAAGACCGCCCGCTCGCGGACCGCCACGCGTCCGCTCGCCGTCGAGGCCATATACGGCGGCACCGGCTACGACCCGCAGAAGGAAGCGCTCGCCGCGGGCGTCGACGTTGTCGTGGGCACCCCCGGTCGTCTCCTCGATCTCGCCAACCAGAAGGTTCTCGACCTCTCGAAGGCCGAGATCCTCGTCCTCGACGAGGCCGACCAGATGCTCGATCTCGGCTTTCTCCCCGATGTCGAGTCGATCCTCCACCTCGTCCCCGAGGTGCGCCAGACCATGCTGTTCTCGGCGACCATGCCGCAGCAGATCCTCACGCTCTCGCGCCGGTTCCTCACCAAGCCGATGCACGTTCGCGCCGAGTCCGCAGAGTCTGCACCGACGCACGAGCGAGTCCGCCAGTTCGTCTACCGCGCGCACAACCTCGACAAGGCCGAGGTCATCTCGCGCATCCTCCAGGCCGACGGCCGCGGCGCGACGATGATCTTCACCCGCACCAAGCGCGCCGCCCACAACCTCACCGAGGACCTGCGCGAGCGCGGCTTCAAGGCGACCGCGATCCACGGCGATCTCGGGCAGGCAGCCCGCGAGCGCTCGCTCGAGCGCTTCCGCTCCGGCAAGGCGAACGTACTCGTCGCCACCGACGTCGCGGCCCGCGGCATCGACATCGACGATGTCACGCACGTCATCAACTACCAGTGCCCCGACGACGAGAAGACGTACATCCACCGCATCGGGCGCACCGGGCGCGCCGGCCGCGAAGGCACCGCGGTGACCCTCGTGGACTGGGACGACCTGTTCAAGTGGTCGCACATTGACAAGGCGCTCGGCCTGGAGAAGCCCGAGCCCGCCGAGACCTACTCGACCTCGCCGCATCTCTATTCCGATCTCGGCATCCCCGAGTCCGCAGGCGGCCGCGTCGGCCCGCCCCCGGCCGATGCGGACTCGGATTCGGGTCGGCGCGGAGGAAACGAGAAGGGCCGCCGCGGTGGCCAGGGCGGTCGCGGTGGCCAGGGCGGTCGCGGTGGCCAGGGCGGTCGCGGCCCGAATTCCGGAAGCGGCGGGAATGACGGCGGACGCCGCAATACCCGCGACGGCGACAACGCCCCCTCCGGAGAAGGAGAGGCGCCGCGCCGCCGGCGTCGCCGCCGCGGGGGTGGCGGCGGAAACGATGGCGGCGGAAACGGCAACAGCGCCGACTAGCCCGCGCCCGCCGGGATTCGGGCACGGCCGGTCGTTCTCGACCGGCGCGTTCGCCTCGAAGCTCCGCTCGATAGGCCCCGCCACTTCCCCGAACTAGGATTCCGCTGTGCCCACGACGCCGACCACCGAACCCCGCCCCGAGCCCTCCCCCGGCGACGACTCGCAGGCGCCGCCCCAGAAGCGCCGCGGTACGCGGACGCCAAAGGGCCTGTTCGCCGCGGCCTCGGAGCGTTCTACGCGCGCGGACAAGATCGCCGTCGGGGTAATCGGTGCGTGCGTCGTCATATGCGTGGCGGTGGTCCTCGGCACCGGTTCGGCCCGCACCGTCCATCACGAGGCGGCCGCCGAGCCACAGCCCGAGTACTCGCCTGCGCACTCCGACCCACAGGAGCTGCAGGAGCTGTGGTCGACTCCGAGCCTGCGCGAGGGCGCGCCGCTCGTCTCGGACGGGAACGTCTTCTCGACCACGGAGAACGGCATCCAGGCGTGGGAGGCCGGCGTCCAGAACGCGGAGTGGTCGTATTCGCGCTCGGGCACCCTGTGTGCCTCGCAGTTCTTCTCCGGCGAGATCGTCACAGTGTTCACCGGACCCGCCGGCTGCAGCGACGCCACCGCATTCGACGCCTCGACCGGCGAGTACTCGAGCGGGCGGCAGTCGGCGTTCGCCGATCACATGACCCTGTGGGGCAACGGCTCCAACCTCCTCGCTCTCGGCCCGGACCGTCTCGAGGTGTGGCGCGACGACCTGGTCCGCACCGTCGAGTACGGCGCGGTCGCAGCGCCGCAGGAGAAGAACCAGCAGCCGCGCCACGGCTGCGGCTTCCAGTCCGCGAACCTCGACTCGGAGGATTTCGTCGTCGCCGAGAAGTGCCCGGAGGACCCGGAACACGTGCGGGTCACGGTCTCGAGCCTCGTGCCCGAGGACAGCCGTGTGCCCGAGGAGGAGACGTCGGTGCTCACGGAGTTCTCGCAGTTCCACCTCATCGGCCTCACGGAGGGGCGCGAGTCCGTCGGCGTCGCCGAGCGCGACGGCCAGTGGATGGTGGTGCGGCTATCGGCCGCCGGGCGCTCGGAGATCCTCGAGAACCTCGACGGCGAACCCGCTCTCCTGCCGAGTCCCGAAACGGTCGCGCAGGAGCCGGGCCAGTTCCGCTGGTTCGACGGTCGCAGCACCCACGCCTATGACGCGCGCAACGCCACGTCCCAGTGGGTGATGGACAACGTGACGGGCCCTGGGCACGGCCTGGGCACGACGACCGGTACGCGCGACGGATCCGGCACCGCCGCGAGCGCGGTACTCGTGCCCAGCACGAGCGGGGTGGTCCTCGCGGGCGTCGCCGACGGCGCGATCCGTGCCACGCTCCCCATGGACGCCGCGCCCTCCGCGGATCACGCCGTCGTGGGGCTGTCCCAGATCGGGAACATCCTCTACGCGCAGCACGACGGAACTCTCACGGCCTACAAGATGGTGGGCTCGGAGTAGCTGGTCGGGAGGGATGCCCGGGGCGGATAGGCCCGCGCGGCGGAGTCGTAAGTGGTCGAAGGCCCCTGCCGGAGGCCGCTACGCCGCGTACCACTCCAGCGATTCGCGCCGGAACAACGCGAAGAGCGCCGCAATCGCGGAAACGCCGACCACGACCCCGGCGGCCCACTGCTTCGAGCCCACGCCGAGGTAGTAGGCGACGGGCAGGAGAACGAGCTGGGCGATGATCACGAGGCCGCGCCCCCAGCGCTTCCCGCGGAGCAGACCTAAGCCGGCCGCCGCGAGTGCCCCGCCCATGACGACGAACCACACGGCGGTGCCGTAGCCGCTGATCTGGACGGTGTCCTCGTGGTGCCCGAGGGCCGCGTGGATCACCAGGTACACGGCGAAGCCGAGGAGGAGCGCCCCCTGGACGGCGGAGATCGTGCCGGCAAGACGCACGGGTCGCGGGACGTCGATGCCGCCGGAAAGCGCGCCACCGGACGGTCCCGCGCTAGTACGGCCGTCGGCGCCGTCTGGGGTTCCTCCGGCGCGGCGCGGCGCTGGGTCGTCGTCGTGAGTCACGCCCCAAGGCTATGCGACGAACCCTGGGGCCGCGCTTTCGGACCGGCCCGGAAGCGCACGACGTCCGGTACAGCGCGCGTGCACCCGGCACACGGTCAACCACCGAAGTCGCGTGGTAAAGGGTTACATTCGGATGAAAACCGTCCCCAGGACGGGCCCGCGGAGGCGGAGGCAGCTCGTTCGGGCGCAGCAGAATCGAAGTGTAATGCCCGGCCCCCTGCCCGAGATCGGGTCTTCTACCTGTACTGATAGCTCCAGCGCAGCATCTAGAAACTAGGTAAACCTTAGCTTGCAAAGGTTTTCCTGGCGGACCGATTTGACATACACCGGAAATTCACTTTCGGTTTAGTGAGATGCGCCACTCATGGCAAAAAATCCATTGACTTCCCGCGAGAAAGTGGCACCATATTCCGTAACAGCGCAGTAACGCGGTGTTTGCCGGTCCTTAACCGTAAGGCGTACGAAATCCCGCTTTCGGCCGAGCCTGCTTCTACAGCGATGTAGGGGCCGCTGGGTACGGCGAGCCCAATATTCACCTATCGAGGAATCCCCGCAGAGCGAATCGCTCAGCCGGTTCCCGCAATGGCGCTCGTCAGGCAAGCACCACCAAGCCCTCGACCCGAGGCGCGGTGGGCTCACATCAATCATGGCACCTTCTGTGTGCCTGCAACAAATGTGCGCCCGAAACCCGTCTCCCGCCGTAGGTGTGCGCGAGTTCGAAGCAAGTCGAAGACAGAGCAAGAACAGCACGCAACCGCACCCGCATCGTTCCCAAAGGAGACCACCATGGACTGGCGCCACAAGGCCATCTGCCGCGACGAAGACCCCGAGCTTTTCTTCCCGGTCGGTAACTCCGGCCCGGCTCTCGCCCAGATCGGCGAAGCCAAGAAGGTGTGCAACCGTTGCCCCGTCGCCTCCGACTGCCTCGCCTGGGCCCTCGAGTCCGGCCAGGACGCCGGAGTCTGGGGCGGCATGAGCGAGGACGAGCGACGCGCGCTCAAGCGCCGCCGCACCCGCACCCGCGCCTCGGTCTAGAGCGCGCCGCACCCGGCCCCGCCGCCCGGCAGTCCCCCACGGACTGCCGGGCGGCGTCTTATATTTCGACGCATTCCCCAGCGGGCCGTCACGCCCGAGTGCAACGCCCCGGCCGGCCCCTCCCCTTGCGAGTTCAACGGGAACGACCGATCGAGGCCGCTACTCGAGGACGACGAGCGCGTCGCCAGCCTGCACCACATCGCCCTTCGACACCGCGATCTCCGCCACCGTGCCGCCGATCTCGGCGAGCACGGGGATCTCCATCTTCATCGACTCGAGGAGCACGACCGACTGTCCGGGCTCGACGCGCTGCCCCTTCTCGACCTGCACCTGCAGAATGCTCGCCACCATCTCCGCGCATACCTTTTCGGTCATGTTCCACTCCGTTCGCTCGTCGCGCCCGCCCGCGCCCCGGCCGGGGTTCGCACGCGATTCAACAGTCCCTGTTATTCCTCGTGACCTGTTGAATACTATGCCACCGGCCCCTGCCGGGGCGCGGCGCCCGGTTGCCGCGCCTACGCCTCCGAGTACCGTGCCGTTTTCCGAGCGATGCGCAGACGTGCGATAATCGACGACATTGCACAGTGTTCGCCACCCGAAAGGAGACACCCATGGGCAAGCGTGGACGGAAGAAGAAGTCGCGCCGCAAGTCCAATGCCAATCACGGCAAGCGGCCCAACTCCTGATCGACGCTCGGGCAACCGAGCCGATCCGGTGAGTTAAACCGACGGCGCCCGCCGTCTCCCCACTCGGGGATGACGGCGGGCGCCGTTCATTTCCTCGTGCCGGCTTCGTCGGCCGCGGCCTCAGCCCTCGGAATAGCGCGTGACCCGCACGCTCTGCTCGTGCACCAACTGCGTGCCGTCCTCGGAGACGGCGGTCGACGAGCTGTAGCACGTCTCTTGGATCCACCTGCCGACCTTGCTGCGCAGGTGCTCCGGCGCACGCTCCCCGCACGAACGCGTGAGCATGCGCTTGAACAGCTCGTCTGCGGCAACGGTGTCCGCGCACGATGGGCAGCATGCTGCGATCTTCGCGCGCAGCTCCGCGCACTCGGTTCCGTCCGCCCCGGCATCGGCCTCGAGGCGAGCGAGCTCGCGGCGGAGGCCCTCGCAGCCGCCGTCGGCGTGGTCGTGGGCATGATCATTGGCGTGTCCGTGTCCCACGGCCCTACGCCTCCTTCCGTGCGAAGCCGCGGTCGACGGCAACATCGTGGAGCAGCTCGCGGAGCTGCTTGCGCCCACGGTGCAGCCGGCTCATCACCGTACCGAGCGGCGTGTCCATGATCTCGGCGATCTCCTTGTACGGGAGACCCTCGACGTCCGCGTAATACACGGCCATCCGGAACTCCTCGGGCAGCGCCTGGAGCGCGCTCTTGATCTCGTCGTCGGGGAGGCGATCCATCGCCTCGACCTCGGCCGAACGCAGCCCAGTCGAGCTGTGCTCGGCGGCCGCCGCGTACTCCCAGTCCATGATCTCGTCGGTGGGGTACTGCGCGGGCTGGCGCTGCTTCTTGCGGTAGTGGTTGATGTAGGCGTTGGTGAGGATGCGGTGCATCCAGGCGCGGAAGTTCGTGCCCTTCCGGAAGCTGTCGAAGGCCGCGAACGCCTTGGCGTACGCCTCCTGAACTAGATCCTCGGCATCGGCCGGGTTGCGGGTCATCCGCAGGGCAGCGCCGTAAAGCTGATCCAGCAGCGGCATCGCGAGCTCCTGGAACTCCTGCGCCTTGGCATCAGAAGCATCGCCGGGCTCGGCGGCGCGGCCTGCACCGCCGGAGCCCCCTGATCCCTCCGCGGACCACGCCGGGGTCGGGGCGTCTTTCGCCACACGGGCTCCTTTCGCCGATCGTGCGAACGAGTCTAGTCGCACTACCTGCAGATCCCGATCCTGCGCCTCGCTCCGGGAACGTGGCGCCTCGAGCACAGTGTTCACCAGCGACCTCCTTCTCGACCGGCACACACGTGTGTGCCTTTTCATCGGGGAAAACGCACCGGGCGGGGAGCGTATTCCCGCTCTTCGCCTCACGCGCCCCGGATCGGCCCGGATCGCCCCGGGATTAGGCTCGGGGACCATGAAGAAGAAGGCAGCCGCCGCGACACCCGCGCTCCGAGTTCTCGAGGATGCTGGAACCTCGCATACGACTCACACGTACACCTCGGAGGGCACCGATTTCGGCGCGGAGGCCGCGGAGGTCATGGCCGAGCGCCTCGGCGTCGGCGCGAATCGGATTTTCAAGACGCTCGTGGTCGAGCTCTCGGGGGCGAAGGCGCATGGCGGGGGACGGGCAGCGGGCCTCGCCGTCGCCATGGTTCCCGTCGATGCCCACCTCGACCTCAAGGCCGTCGCGGCGGCGCTCGGCGCATCCAAGGCCGCGATGGCGGACAAGGCCGAGGCGCAGCGGGTCACCGGGTACGTGCTGGGCGGGGTCTCCCCTCTCGGGCAGAAGAAATCGCTACGCACCGTGATCGACGATGCGGCCTGGGAGGCCGCGGAGGCCGGGCACACGATCTTCTTTTCGGGCGGCAAGCGTGGCCTCGAGATCGAGATGGCACCGGCCGAGCTGGCGGAGATCATCGGGGCGAGCAGGGCGTCCTTGGCGGTGCGGTAGCTCCGACGTCAGGGGGCGATGGTGCGCGCCCCACGGCGGGCGGGGTTCCCGCCTACGCCGACCACCATTCGGGCGCTGCGACGGGCTCGAGGAGCTCGGGGCCGTCGTTGCGCACCGAGGAGACGGAGCGGGAGACGGGGCGGATCTCGATCCGCTCGGCCCAGGCCGCGAGCTCGTCGGCGTCGACGAGATCGAGCGGGTCCGTGATCGCTCCGGAATCCAGCCACGCGTCGAGCCGATCGGCGGGCACGACGAGCGGCATTCTGTCGTGCACCGCGCGGAGCGGGCCGAGAGCGGCCGTCGTGAGGATCGTGCACGAGTACAGGGTCGCGCGCTCGAGGGCCTGCGGAGACTCGGGGGCATCGGCGCCCGCCGAGGACGTTCGCCCGCTCTCCCCCGCATCCAAGTCCCCATCCGCGTGCGCGAAGAGGTCGGGCTCCTCGGCGCTCTCCCCGTGGTGCTCCGGGGCGTCGACGAAATCGTCGAGTTCGGATTCGGGCACCTCCCACGACTCCCACAGCGCGGCCATGTGGAGTCCCTCGTCGCCCGGGAGCGACATGAAGAAGGGCTGCTTCGGCGTCTTCTTGCCGGCGCCCGCACCCGCAGCGTCCGCCGACGGCGGAACGGGAACCCATTCGTACCACCCGTCCATGGGGACCACCGCGTGACGCCGCCGGACCGCGGAACGGAAGGAGGGCTTCGTCGCCGCGGTCTCCGACCTCGCGTTGAACAGCGTGGGCAGCTTCGCGCGGTCCTTGGTCCACGACGGGATGAGGCCCCAACGCATCGCGCGGAGTTCCCGTCCGCTTTCCTTTGCCCCGGCGCCGTCCTGCACGGACTCGGTGAGCACCGGGATGGTGGTGGTGGGCGCGATGTTGAATCGGGGTGATCGCGCACCGGACGCCGGCAGCGCACCTGCGGGCGGGGCGGAAGCCAAGTCCACCGCATCGAGCTCGAGCGCCAGTTGCGCAGGATCGGACTGGAGCGAATAGCGGCCGCACATGAGGCTCATCGTGCCACGGCCTCGTGCGATGGGCGACAATGGACGACATGAACACCCAGGTCCCTTCCGCGAATGCCGCAGCGCCGAGCCCTGCGCGTTGGTCCGCCCCCACGGCCACTGCACCCGTGCGCGCCACCGTCGCCGTGCCGGGGTCGAAATCTCTGACCAACCGGATGCTCGTCCTCGCCGCTCTCGCCGACGGCCCCTCGCGCATCCGCGGGGCGCTGAGCAGCAGGGACACCGAGCTCATGTGCGGTGCGCTCCGCGCGCTCGGCGCGACGATCGACGCCGAAGAAGGTAGCGGCGCCTCGAACCCCGCGGAGTCCGGTGTCGCGGTCCCGGATCTGCTCGTGACCCCGGCCCCGCTGCGCGGGGCCGAGATCGACTGCGGTCTCGCCGGGACGGTGATGCGCTTCGTCCCGCCCGTCGCCGCGCTCGCTTCGGGAACCTCGACCTTCGACGGCGACCCCGCCGCGCGGCTGCGTCCCCAGGCAACGATGCTCGGCGCGCTGCGCTCGCTCGGCGTGGACGTCGACGGCGACACCCTCCCCTTCCGCGTCGAGGGCCGGGGCTCGCTCTCCGGCGGGGACGTCGAGCTCGATTCCTCCGCGTCCTCGCAGTTCGTCTCCGGTCTACTCCTCGCCGCCGCCCGGTTCGACGAGGGGATCCGGATCCGCCACGTGGGCTCGGGCGCCGTACCCTCACAGCCGCACATCGACATGACTCTCGAGGTGCTCCGCGAGGCGGGCGTCGCCGCGTCGAGCCCCGAGGCCGGCGTGTGGGAGGTCGCCCCCGGCTCCATCGCCGGCCGCGAGTGGGTCGTCGAGCCCGACCTCTCCAATGCCACGCCGTTCCTCGCAGCGGCCGCCGTCACGGGCGGCGAGATCCGCGTGCCGCTGTGGCCCCTGCACACCACCCAGGCCGGGGACGCGTTCCGCGACATCTGCGCCCGCTTCGGCGCGCGGGTCCGCTTCGAGGACGTCGACGAGGCCGCGGGCACCGCGACGTGCGTGGTGCAGGGGCCGCCACCCCTCGGCGGTTCGAGCAGCGGCCTGCAGGGCGTGGACCTCGACCTGTCCGCAGTGGGCGAGCTCGCCCCCACCATCGCCGCGATGGCCGCGTTGTCCACGGGCCCGTCCTCGCTCCACGGGATCGCGCACCTGCGCGGACACGAGACCGACCGTCTCGCCGCGCTCGAGGCGGAGATCCGCGAGCTCGGCGGCGAGGTCGAGGTGCTGCCCGACGGCCTGCGCATCCATCCCCGCCCGCTGCAGCCGGGACCGTGGCGCGCCTACGCGGACCATCGGATGGCCACCGCCGGGGCGATCATCGGGCTCCTCGTGCCCGGCGTCGAGGTCGACGACATCGGCTCGACCGCGAAGACGCTCCCCGATTTCCCGGCGCTGTGGCGGGCGATGCTCAGCGATTCCATGGCGGAGGGAGAGGCGTAGTGGCACGGCGGGCACGGGATTTCGACGAGTCCGACGTCCGGGTGCGCCCCGGGAAGGGCTCGCGCCCGCGCTCCAAAATCCGCCCGAGCCACGACGACGCCCACCGCGCCTTCGTCGTCTCCGTCGACCGCGGCCGCTGGGGCTGCGTGCTCATCGGCCCCGATGCGAAGCACCCCGGCGACACCGGCCCGAGCGACGACGATACGGCCGCCGCCTCCGGAGCGGGCACCGAGATCGTCGCCATGCGGGCGCGCGAACTCGGTCGCACTCCGATCGTCGTCGGCGACGAGGTCGGGGTCGTCGGCGACCTCAGCGGCGCCCCCGGTTCCCTCGCGCGGATCGTTCGGGTCGCCGAGCGCTCGTCCGTACTCCGCCGCACCGCGGACGACACAGATCCCTTCGAGCGGATCGTCGTGGCGAACGCCGAGTACCTGCTCATCGTCGTCGCGGCCGCGGAGCCCACCCCGCGCGCCGGTTTCGTCGCCCGCGCGCTTGTCGCCGCCTATGCCGGCGGCTTACGCCCCATCCTCGGAGTCACCAAATCGGACCTCGCCGACCCGGAGGAGTTCGTCGCCGAGTTCGCGGCCCTCGACCTCCCGGTGGTCACCGTCGGGGTGGACGACGACCTCGGCCCGCTGCGGGAGACGATCGACCACACCGTCACCGCGCTCATCGGGCATTCGGGCGTCGGGAAATCCACGCTGGTCAACCGGCTCGTCCCCGAGGCCGACCGCGCGACGAGCGAGACCTCCGGGGTCGGCAAGGGCCGACACACCTCGACCCAATCCGTCGCTCTGCGGCTCCCCGACGGCGCCGGCTGGGTCGTCGACACCCCGGGCATCCGCTCGTTCGGGCTCGCGCACATCAAGCCCGAGAACGTCCTCGACGGCTTCTCCGATCTCCTCGAGATCGCCGCAGACTGCCCGCGCGGCTGCACCCACCTCGGACCACCGACGGATCCGGAGTGCGCATTCGATACCGTCGCCGACCCGGCGGTCCACCGCAGGGCGATGGCCGTCCGCGCGCTGCTCGCCGCGCTGCACTCCAACGACCAGTGGGCCATGGACTTCGACTGACGCAGGTCGTCCCGGTAGAGGCGGCCTCCGACGTCATCCACCTGGCCCTGCCCGGTGGCGCCGCGCGGAGGCGGCACCGTAATGGCCCCGCTAGCCCAGCTCGACGAGGAACGGCAGCTCGACCGGGTCGAACCAGGCGAGCTCGGCATCGAGGGCATCCCCGACCACGAGCTCGGCGTCCTCGTCCCCGAGATCGGCCTCGTCGATGACAGCGGCGGCCTTGACCACGAGTTCCGCGTTGGACTCCATATCGACGTGCACGGCCCGGAGCACGGGGTTCGCCACCCGCGGGGTCTCGAGACGCACCACGGCTGTGTCGAGATCGGGGCGGAGGGTGTACTCGCCTTCGGGGAGATCGACGGAGACGACCACGCGGCGCGGCGCGGTCTGCGGGCTCTCCCCGCCGACGCCCTCGGCCTCGAGAAGACGGAGGCTCGCGAGCGCGGCCTCCTTGAACGCCGCGTGCTCGATCTCCTCGGAATCGCCCTCCGAGTAGGACTCGACCAGAGCGGGGGTCGCGGCGAAGGCCGTGCCGCTACGCACGGGCATCTCGCCGTCTTCAACGAGGGTGCCGAGCATGGACATCGTGGCGGGGATGAAAATTCGCACGGGGTCGGTTCGTCCTTTCACGTGGCGGGCTGGACCTGCGTGGACGAACTTACCCCTCGGCGGGTCCGCCCACCGCCGTGGCGCGGCTCGAAGACGGCTCGGTGTATTCGAGTTCCGCGATCGACATCGCGACGAGCTCGCCGATCTCGTCGACGTCCGGGACCACCGAACGGTCGGAGGTGAACCCGGCGTAGACCATGCCGTCGTAGCTCGTGAGGCCCACGGCGAGCCCCTGTCCCGGGAGCAGGGCGGGCACGGGGTACATCTCGAACAGCTCGCCTTCGGCCCAGTACATGCGGTGCTGCGGGCCCGGCGCGTTGGTGACGATGAGGTCGTAGCTGCCCTCGGGGACGAGCCGGGCGGCGCGCACGCCGAGCGCGTGGAGCGTGGCCGGGGAGAAACCGCCGAAACCGGCGAGCGCCTGGGCGCCGACGGGATTCGACGAGCTCGCGAAGGCCGCGGTCTCCCGGGCGATCTGCGCGAGGCGGACGCGCGGGTTCGTCTCGCCTATCGGCAGGGGGATCACCGCAGACGCGATGTCCGTGCCCTCGACACCCGTGGGGTCGAGGAGTTCCTCGCCGAAGTCCGGGTTCTCCCCGTCGTCGGCCCCGGCCTGCACGGCGAGCGGAACCATGACGTTGAGGATGTCGGCCGTCGCGAGCGGCCGGCCCCACGACTGCACCCAGGAGCGGAGCGCACCGGCGAGCACACACAGCACCACGTCGTTGACCGTGCACTTGTGACGCCGAGCGATGCCGCGCACGGAGGCGAGCGGGAAGGAGGCGAAACCCACGCGCGAGCCGGTGGAGCGGCGGGTGTGGAAGGTATCGGCGACGCCGGCGTGGCCTGGGCGCAGCGGGGAGGTCACGGCCGCGAGGAGCGAGGAGCCCGCCTTTTCGGCGCGGCCGAGAACGATCCCGGCGCGGCGCAGCGGATCGAGCGGATCGGCGATGAGCGCGGTGAGCGCGTCGACCACGAGCACACCGTTGCTCGGCGAGCTCGCCGGGGACCACGTGGGAACCTCGATATCGTCGCGCTCCGCCGGGGTCGAGCCGAGGAGGAGCTCGGTGAGGTCCGGGTAGTTGCGTCCGTCGACGAGCGCCTGGTGCGTCTTCGACAGCACGACGATCCGGTCCTCGGCGAGGCCCTCGATAAAGTACAGCTCCCACAGCGGGCGCGAGGGCTCGAGCGGCCTGTCGATGATCCGCGCGACGAGATCGGCGAGCATCCGCATCCCGCCGGGCACCGGCAGAGCGCTGCGGCGCACGTGGAAGCTCAGGTCGAAGTCCTTGTCGTCCACCCACACCGAGCGGCCGAGGACGAAGGGTACCGCGCGCACCTTCTGCCGGTAGCGCGGCGCGAGAGCGAGGCGGGAGTCCACGAACTCCATCAGGGCGTTCATGTCCCAGCCGCGCGGCCGCTCAATGATCGCGATGGAACACACCGCTCCACTGCGCGAATCCGCGGGGTTCCCACCGATCAGCGCGAAATCGGAAACCTCGATCCGCTTCGCCACCGCCGATCGCCCCCTATTTGCCCAGCCCGAACAGGCTCCGCAACTCCACGGCTTGCCTCTCGAACGCCTGATAGAACACGCCGATCATACCGATCTGCACTGCTCCATGGACGTTTTCGATCGCATCGTCGACGAGGACGCACTCGCGCGGGCCGAAGCCGAGGACATCGGCCGCGTTCTCGAACGCCTGCGCCTCGGGCTTCTCCACGCCGGTCTCTCCCGAGAGGATCACCGTGTCGATGCCGTAGAACGTCGTCGCATCGTCCTTGACCCGCTGCGCCCCCGGCCCCTGGGGTTCGTTGCTGAGAACGGCGAGCTTGACATCGTTCTCCCCGATCTCCGCAAGCAGCTCGCGCCAGCCCTGGCGATCCTCTTCCGTGCCGTCGAGCACGCCGAAGTAGTCCACGATTAGTCCACGCATGGCTATCAGACTAGATGGCGGCGGCGATCGGTGCAGTACGAGGCTCGCCTGCCTGCCCGCCTGCAACGCGGGCCGATGGCTGCTTCGAGCTCTCTTTCCCGTATGACGGTGGACGTCCCCGTATCCCCGGAGGCCGCCGCCGGTAGCTCCCCCTCCCGGGGCGCCGGGCGCGATAGCGTCGCGCTCATGAGGATCGCAGAGGATTCGGCCCCGCCCCGCGTGTGCCCGTTGCCGCCGAGCGAGCCGCCGTGGGAAGTCGACGCCCCGCGGCCGGCGCCGGCGGCCGCCGCGGGGGCGAATGCCGTGCGGGCAGCGGCGGGAGTCGAGTCGGCAGGCCCGCCACGGTCCGCCGCGCCCGAGATTCCGCTGGCGCCTCCGCCTTCGCACTCCACACCATCGCGCGATACGCAGCGGGATCTCCTCGCCGCGCGCCGGGTGCTCGCGCTCATCCTCGAGGTGGTCGACGGGCGGCGGCCGCCGTCACGCATCGCCCGGCTCCTCGATCGCGCTGCGCGCATCCACGTCGAACGCCTCGCGGCCGAGGCGGCCGTCCGCAGGGGCCGGGAGGCGGCGACGCTCAGGACGGTGACCGTCGCGGCCACCTCTACCCCGGCCGCGGCGAGGTGCACGCAAAGGTCTCCCGGCACCGCCGTGGCTCCCGCACGCCTCGAGGTTTGCGCCACTTATGCGCGCGGGCTCCGCCTCTACGCGATGGCCGCGCGGATCGAGATCGCCGCGGACGGCACACTGCGCTGCTCCGGACTACGCATGCCCGTCTGATCCCTTCCGGCGCCCGCGCCCGGAGCCATCACCGGGCCCGCCGCATATGAAAGCCGCGGCCCCACCGGATCATTTTCCGGTGGGGCCGCGGCCTACGTACCGGGTGCGTACTTCGCTCGGCGTGCGCCGTCGCTTAGCCGCGCGCCTTGCGCTTCTTGCTCACGGGCGAGGTCGATTCGAGCACCTCGAGCCGCTCCTTACGCGCCTCGCGCTTCTGCTTCTTCTCGCTCGCGCGGCGCTCGCTGCGGTTGCCCGAGGCCAACTCGTCGACCTCCGAGGACTCGCCCGCCTCGTCCGGGCCCGTGAAGTGGAGATTCTTCTGCCCCACCCCGCCGTCGAGCCCACCAGTGGCCAGCGCGGCCGCCTGCGCGGCCGACGGGCCCGTCTGGACTTCCTGCACCTTGGCGTTGAAGACGAAGCCGACGGTCTCCTCGCGCAGGCCCTCGAGCATCTGCGTGAACATGTCGAAGCCCTCGCGCTGGTACTCGACGAGCGGATCGCGCTGCGCCATCGCGCGCAACCCGATGCCCTCCTTGAGGTAGTCCATCTCGTAGAGGTGCTCGCGCCACTTCCGGTCGAGCGTCTGCAGCATGATCCCGCGCTCGAGCTCGCGCATCGCCTCGTCGGCGCCCTCGCCCGTGCGGCCCGAGGCGGCGATGACCTCCTCCTCGCGGCGGTCGTAGGCGGCGTAGATGTCGTCGAGGATCGCGTTCTGGAGATCCTTCGGGCTCAGATCCCCCTTGGGACCGTACTCGTCGCCGTCATGGATGCCCTTCGCGGTGATCGAGATCGGGTACAGCTGCCCGAGCGCCTCCCACAGCTTCTCGAGGTCCCAGTCCTCGTAGTAACCCTCGACGGTCGCACCCGCGACGTACGCCTCGACCACGCGGTAGATGTAGCCCTCGATCTGCAGGTGGATGTCCTCGCCCTCGAGGATCTCGTTCCGCTGCTTGTAGATCTCCTTGCGCTGGGCGTTCATCACCTCGTCGTACTTGAGGACGTTCTTGCGCATCTCGAAGTTCTGCGCCTCGACCTGGCCCTGCGCGTTCTTCACGGTGCGCGAGACGATGCCGGCCTCGATCGGGACATCGTCCGGGAGCTTCATCCGGTTCATGATCCCCTCGACCGCGGCGCCGTTGAAGCGGCGCAGGAGGTCGTCACCCAGAGAGAGGAAGAAGCGGGACGCGCCCGGATCGCCCTGACGGCCCGAGCGGCCGCGGAGCTGGTTGTCGATACGGCGCGAATCGTGACGCTCGGTGCCGAGAACGAAGAGGCCGCCGGCCTCGCGGACCTTCTCCCCCTCGGACTTGGTGAGCTCGCGCATCCGCTCGATCTCCTCGTCCCAAGCGGCCTCGTATTCATCCGGCTGCTCCACCGGATCGAGTCCGCGCTTGCGGAGGTTGAGGTCGGCGATGATGTCCGGGTTGCCACCGAGCACGATGTCGGTGCCGCGGCCGGCCATGTTCGTCGCCACGGTGACCGCCTTCAGGCGGCCCGCCTGGGCGATGATCTGCGCCTCCGAGGCGTGGTACTTCGCGTTGAGCACGTGGTGATCGATGCCCTGCTTCGTGAGCATCCGCGAGAGCTGCTCGGAGCGGTCGACCGAACCGGTGCCCACGAGGACCGGCTGCTTCTTCTCGACGCGCTCGGCGATCTCGGAGACCACGGCGATGAACTTCGCCTCTTCGGTCTTGTAGATGAGGTCCGACTGGTCCTCGCGCTGGACGGGCTTGTTGGTCGGGATCTGGACGACATCGAGCTTGTAGATCTGGC
Source organism: Dietzia sp. (assembly GCF_036741115.1). NCBI lineage: Bacteria > Bacillati > Actinomycetota > Actinomycetes > Mycobacteriales > Dietziaceae > Dietzia > Dietzia sp. The sequence goes on along the minus strand of NZ_DAINST010000050.1, from coordinate 7,639 downwards.
TGAGCTCGGCGGCCTCGGTCTCCGCCGTGCCGGTCATGCCCGCGAGCTTCTCGTAGAGGCGGAAGTAGTTCTGCAGCGTGATAGTGGCGAGAGTCTGGTTCTCGGCCTTGATCTCGACGCCCTCTTTGGCCTCGATGGCCTGGTGCATGCCCTCGTTGTAGCGGCGACCGTCGAGCACGCGACCGGTGAACTCGTCGACGATGACGACCTCGCCGTTGCGGACGATGTAGTCCTTGTCCTTCTCGAACAGCTCCTTGGCCTTGACGGAGTTATTGAGGTAACTGACCAGAGGCGAGTTCGCCGACTCGTAGAGGTTGTCGATACCGAGCTGGTCCTCGACGAACTCGACTCCCTCCTCGGAGATGCCGATGGTGCGCTTCTTGCGGTCGACCTCGTAGTGCTCGTCGATGTTCATCAACGGTGCGAGTCGAGCGAACTCCTTGTACCAACGGCTCGAGGTCGCATCGGCCGGGCCGGAGATGATGAGCGGCGTCCGGGCCTCGTCGATGAGGATCGAATCGACCTCGTCGACGATGGCGTAGTTGTGGCCGCGCTGCACGCGCTGCTCGATCTGCATCGCCATGTTGTCGCGCAAGTAGTCGAAGCCGAACTCGTTGTTCGTTCCATACGTGATGTCAGCGGCGTAGGCCTCGCGGCGCACGTCCGGGGACTGCTGCGAGAGGATCGCGCCGACCTCGAGCCCGAGCCAACGGTGCACGCGGCCCATCCACTCGGAGTCGCGCTTGGCGAGGTAGTCGTTGACGGTGACCACGTGGACGCCCTTGCCCTGCAGGGCGACGAGGTAGGCGGGGAGGACACAGGTGAGCGTCTTGCCCTCACCGGTCTTCATCTCCGCGACGTTGCCGGCATACAGCGCGATGCCGCCGACGATCTGGACCTCGTAGTGGTGCTGACCGAGGACGCGGAACGATGCCTCTCGGGCGACAGCGAATGCCTCGATGAGAAGGTCGTCGAGCTCCTCCCCCTCCGCGATTCGCTTTTTGAACTCGGCGGTCTTCGCCTGGAGCTCTGAGTCGCTCAGGGCCTCCATCTCCGTGGAGAGGTCCATGATTTTCGCGGCGAGGCCTCTATAGGCCTTGAGCTTCCGGCCTTCGCCGACGCGCATGATCTTGCTGAGAAGGGCCACTGGTGAATACGTCCTCGGAATCTGGAAACTATCGTCCTGCTCTCGGCGCGCGGATCCCGCCCTCGGGGCGAGGCGCACCTCGGCCCATCGTAGTCGTAGGCCCCGTATTGCTCCATATGTACGGCGCGATGCCCGCGTGTCGCGGAGTCCGAACGCGGGCGGCACCGCCCGCAGGCGGCGGCGCCCGCGAACCGGTGACGGAAGCGTTCTCGCCTCCCCCGGCCCGCAGGCGCCGCCCGGCATGCCCGCCGTAATTCGAGCTCCGGCCTCCCCTAGTCGAGGATCGCCGAATCGTCGCGCTCGTCGGAGCTCGTGCTCAGCTCGTTCGAGTCGACGAGGCTGATGATTCCGTAGTCGAAAGCGTGCCGGCGGTACACGACACTCGGCACCCCGGTCTCCGCGTCGCGGAAAAGGTAGAAGTCGTGGCCCACGAGCTCCATCTGCGACAGTGCCTCGTCCACGGTGATCGGGTCGGAGTTGTATGACTTCCGGCGCACGATCCGACCGGGTCCGTGGTCGTCCTCCCCCTCGCTCGCGTATTCGTCGAGCGTCTCGATCGGCGCGGACATCTCCGAGAGCTCCGCGGTCGCGGCGGCGACGGAGGTGGGCTTGCGGTGTCCACTGTGGCTGATCTTCTTCCGGGTCCGCGCCTTGCGGATCTGCCGCATGAGCTTGGACACCGCGGCGTCGAGCGCACTGTAGAAGGAATCCTCCGCAGCCTCGGCCCGCGCGACGCCCGACTTCGAGCGGACGGTGATCTCGATGCGCTGCCTCGTGTCGCCGTGCCGCGGGTTCTTCTCGTGGAGCAGGACCACGTCGAACCGGGTGATCGTGTCGGGATTCATCTTCTCGACCGGAGCGAGCTTGGAGTGGATCCTGTCGACGAAGTGATCGGGTACCTGGACGTTGCGTCCACGGATCCGCACCGTGGCCGCGAGCTGGGCATCGTCGATATCGTCCGGACCGTCGAACGTCGTGGGATCGAGCTCGACAACGGGGGTCTTCGACATAGGAAGCTCCTTCCTGTGGGCCCCGCAGCCGCAGAACGCCCGCGACCGCGGTGCGCGGTGAAGTGCCGTGCATACTCGCGCCGGCACCGGCACTGAACAGGAAGGAAACGCCGACGCCGAGGCCGGGTCTACCCCAGAAGGAATCGGTGTATTCCTTCCCGTAACTCACCTTAACCCCTGGCGACGAGAAAGTGCCGGGGAGACGAAATCTTTTGTCTGGAGGTAACCGGGAGGTAATCAGTTCGGGATTCTCGGGCGGGAGCCTGTCGTGATTTCGTTCGGGATTCCGGTCTTCGACCCGGCCCATCAACCCGGCTGACAACACGGCCGGTTTCCGGTGCGCCGACTCACGCCGCGCGCAGAGCGATCCCCGCCCCCGCTGCGATTCCGCCCGCGGTCAGCGCGCGGCAACATTCGGCGAGGGTGGCGCCCGTGGTCACGACATCGTCGACGAGCACGACGTGGAAACGTCCTTCGCGCAACCCCGCCCAAACCCGCGCGGGCTCCTCCGCGGCCCGCAGCCGCGGCTCCCGCACCGGCACGATCCGGCCGGCGAGGTTCTCGGCCCGCTCCCCGGCGGACAGCCCAGCCGCATCGCGCACCCGCCCGCTTACGGCGAGCAGCTGGCCCATGACGACGGACCCCGGAGGCGCCGCGGCGGAGAGAATCCCCGCCGTGACGGAGCACCAGCGCGCGACGTGGTCGAAGCCGCGGCGGCGGATCGAGCCGCGCGAGGCCGGGGAGGGCACGAGGGCGAGTGGTATGTCCGCCGGTTCCGGGAGTTCGCCCCGGCCGATGAGCTCCCACGCGAGCCGCGCCGCGCACTCGCCGATGTCGTCGGCGAGGCCGATTCGCCCGCGCTCCTTGTACGCGTTGACCACGTTCTCTGCGGCGCCGCCGTAGCGGCCGCACGTGAACACGGACACGGGGACATCGGCGCGGAGGCGGACCCTTGTGGGAGTCCCGCGGAACTCCGCCGTGCACGCGGGGCACAGCTCGGCGCCGCGGGCCCCACACGCGGCGCATTCGCGCGGGGCGACGAGGTCTGCGGCGGCCGAGAACGCGTCGAACACCACGGCCGCCTGACCCCTCGCCCGGCTGCTTCTCGGCCCTGCTACCCGTGAACCACGGGGAAGGCGCGGATCCCGGAGAGGCCGGGCACCTCCTGCCAATAGCGGGCCGCATCGTCGGCCTCGGTATCGAGCTCGAGCAGGGAGCGCTGGTCGAGGGCGTAGATGTGGCTGCCGGAGGACGCGACCGCGTCGATGCGGGCGGAGATGTTGCGCCCGGACTGCGATTCGGTCATCGCCCCGTCGACGGTGATCCGCGCGACCGGCGCGTCGACCGCGGACCGTCCGACGAGGATCGAGTCGCGGCCGAGCCAGCCCACCGAGGTGATCGTGTTGTCGAGCGACTGGCCCACGCGCAGGGGCGCGCCGAGCACCGGCTCGTTCGCGCCGTAGCGGATGACGGAGATGTACGCGTGCCCGTCGGCGACGAAGACGAGCCGAGTTCCCGTCGGGTCGAGCGCCATGTCCGAGACCGTTCCGCCGACCGAGTCGATCGCGTCCTGCCCGACGGTGCCTGCCGAGCCCGGATCGCTGGGATCGGAGAGCCTGGAGACCTTGCCATCGGCGCCGAGGAACCACAGCGAATTGTCGACCTGGCTCCACGAGGGCGAGGTGATCCCGGGGCCGCGGAGGATGTCCGCGGGCGAACCGTCGAGCGGGCCGATCTTGAGTACCGCCCCGGATCCGGAAGAGGCGCCGTCGCCGGCGACGAGCGCGAGCTGCTTGCCGTCGGGACTGAGCCTGGCATAGCGGGAATCGGCGATGCCCGACCATGGGCCGCCGAAGCGCTGCGCGGCGCTTCCGGTGAGCCGGACGAGGCCGTCCGCGCTAGTGAGCACGTACTCGAGCTGCCCGCCGTCGGGGTTCGGATCGAAGGACTCGACGTCCTCGACGCTCCAGCCGCCGGAGTGGCGCTCGTCGATCGGGGCGCCGTCTCGCTCGAGGCGGTAGGGGCCCGGGACCTCGGCGTCGCTGAGCGTCCACACGACCTGCGCGGCGAACTCCTCGATCTCCTCGCTCGACATGGTCTGCAGGCCCTGGAAATCGACCGTGGTCCCCGATTCCTGGTTCCCGTCCGTCGGCGAGGGCCGCACCGAGACCGAGGGGCCGAGCCGGTTGGACACCGTACCGCGCAGCGAGGTCCGTGGATCCCCAGCGATCATGTTGAGCAGCGAGGGCGCGACCTCGGAACTCGACGCGCTGAGCCAGCGGGGGTCGGGCACCAGCTGTTTGCGGCCCGGGTCGAGGAAGTACAGGTTGTGCATCGAGTAGCTCGAGTAGAAATCGGCCCGCTCCATGACGACGCCTGGCGGGATCGAATCGATGCGCCATTGCCCGTCGACGCGGACCAGCTCGATCTCGATGTTGACCTCCCCCTCCTCCGAGGTGAAGACGCCGCCCGCACCTAGGTCGCCGACCTTCTCCCCGGTGAGCGTGTATGTTGCCGTGTCCGCGGTGCGGCGGCCCGACGCGCTGAGGTCGGCGCGGAGCACGACGGCCGCCGAGGCCGAGTCGTCCCACTTGTCCGACGCCTGGGACGTGAGGAACTGGCGGGCCGCCTCGTGGCGCTGGTCCGGCCGGGAGGACGCCTTGACGAAGTCGCGGACGAGGAGGTCGGGCTCCTGATCCGGAACCGGCGAGGGCACCTGGACACCGCTGGCCTTGGGAGCGAAGGTGTCGATGACCTTCGGGGTCGAGGTCGAGGGCAGCGAGACGCACCCCGCCAGTCCCAGGGAGGCCGCCATCGCCAGGGCGGCGGACGATAGCGCGCGCCTGCGCGTGATGACTCTGCGGTTCGCCGTCATTCCTGCCCGTCCCTCCCTTCGGTGTCGGTCTCGTCGGTCGCAGTCTTGTCCACGTCTCTATCCTTGCCCGCGGCCGCGGCGGTGTGTCCACGCGATCGCTCCGGGCCGTCGCCCCGCGAGGTCGACTGGGTCGCGCGGTTGTCGGCGGCGGGATCTTCGTCGAGTTCCGGATCGAAACCGGAGTCGGGTTCCTCGCCGAAGCCTTCGTCGAATTCGTCCCACTCGGCCTCAGCGACGGCGACCGAACGGGTCTTCGCCGAGGCCTCTGCGCCGGAGTCGGTCCGGCCGCCACTCGCCACCGGGTTCGCCGGCACGATCGCGCTGGTGACCTCCACCTTCGGCGGGACCGCATCGCGCGGTGGCAGCGGGAATGGGGGCTCACCCATCTCCTGGTCCAGGTAGCGCGGAATGGTGAGGCGGAAGCACGCGCCGTTGCCGGGCTCGCCCCAGCAGTCGAGGGATCCGCGGTGCAGCTTCGCGTCCTCGAGGCTGATGGCGAGGCCGAGTCCCGTGCCGCCCGAGCGACGCACGCGCGAGGGGTCCGCGCGCCAGAAGCGGTTGAACACGAGCTGGGCCTCGCCCGGCTTGAGGCCGACACCGTGATCGCGCACCGCGTACGAGATCGTGTCGTCCGAATACTCGACGTAGAGACCCACCGGGCGACCCTCGGAGTGGTCGATGGCGTTGGCGAGGAGGTTGCGCAGCACCCGCTCGACGCGCCGCGGGTCGATCTGGGCGATGACGGCATCGTCCGGGATCGACGTGGTGACCTTGGTCTTCGCCTGTTCCGCGAGGTGGTACACGGTGTCGAGGGCGTCGAAGGCGGCCGAACGCGCATCGACCTCCGATGCATCGAGCTCGGCGACGCCGGCATCGTGCCGCGAGACCTCGAGCAGGTCCGTGAGCAGGGCCTCGAAGCGGTCGAGCTCGGACTCGAGGAGCTCGACCGCCCGCTTCGTCGGCGGCGAGAAATCCTCTGCGTCGTCCGAGATGATGTCCGCCGCCATGCGCACCGTGGTGAGCGGCGTGCGCAGCTCGTGGGAGACGTCGGAGGTGAAGCGCTTCTGGAGGTCGCCGTATTCCTCGAGGCTGTGGATCTGCTCGGCGAGCGATTCCGCCATCGAGTTGAAGGCGATACCCATGCGCGCCATATCGTCCTCGCCACGGACGACCATGCGTTCCTTGAAGTGCCCGCTCGAGTAGCGGGCGGCGATCGACGCCGCTTGCCGCACCGGGAGCACGACCTGCCTGGTGACGATCCACGCGATCGCGGCCGAGAGCAGGATGATCGCCAGGCCCGCGGTGAAGATCGTGTTCTGCATGATCCCGAGCGTCTGCTGCTCGGCGCTGAGCGGGAACACGAGGTAGAGCTGCAGGTTGGGGATGCGCGAGTCCGTCGGCGTGCCGATGATGAGCGCCTTGGTGACCTGCCCACGAAACGAGACCGTGGCGAACTGGGAGGCGATGCGCCCCTGCTCGACCTGGTCCTGCAGCTCCGTCGGAATCTGCGCGCCCACGGGGCTGACCACCTGGTCGCGGCCCGCGCTGCCCGGGGCGACGAGGATCGGATCGAACGTGCCCGCCGAGGTCGCCTGCTCGCCGTCGGTGATCCCGCGGTCGCCGAGGGAGTTACGGGCGGCGTCGAGGCGGGACTGGTCCGGCGACGCGTCGTCGGTGGCCGCGATCTGCATCTCCACCGTGGCGCGCATGCGGTTCGTCTGGTCGACGGCCGCGGAGAGCTTCGACTGGAGCAGCGATTCTGTCATCTGCTGCATGAGCATGAACGCGACGATGATGATGACGACGAACGACAGCGCGAGGGTCGAGGTGACCACCCGCAGCTGCATCGATCGCCGCCACGCCCTCCGCACCCGGGAGATCAGATGGCGCAGCCACGATCCCACTGCGGCAAGCCTCACTGGACAGGGCCCGCCTTATATCCGACGCCGCGAACGGTGCGGATGATCTCGGGGTTCTCCGGATCGCGCTCGATCTTCGCGCGCAGCCGCTGGACGTGCACGTTGACGAGGCGGGTATCCGCCGGGTGCCGGTAGCCCCAGACCTTTTCGAGGAGGACCTCGCGGGTGAAGACCTGGCGGGGCTTCCGAGCCAGCTCGACGAGCAGCTCGAACTCGAGCGGCGTGAGCGGGATGGCCTCCCCGTCGCGGATGACGGAGTGCGCGGGGACGTCGATGGAGACGTCGGCGATGTGGAGCACCTCCGCCGGCTCGTCCTCGCCGCGGCGGAGGCGGGCGCGAATGCGGGCCACGAGCTCCTTCGGTTTGAACGGCTTGAGGATGTAGTCGTCCGCGCCGGACTCGAGCCCGAGGACCACATCGACCGTGTCGGTCTTCGCGGTGAGCATGACGATCGGCACCCGAGAGTCGACGCGGATCTCCTTGCAGATGTCGATGCCACTCATGCCCGGGAGCATGAGGTCCAGCAGGACGAGGTCGGGGCGGACCGCGTTGAAGGTGTCGACGGCCTGGGAGCCGTCGCCGACCACCGTCGGCTCGAAGCCCTCGCCCTTGAGGACGATGGTGAGCATTTCGGCCAGCGCGGCGTCGTCGTCGACAACCAGAATCTTCGGGCTCATGACCTCTACTT